>NZ_JBNBPL010000060.1:0-525 GCF_059412425.1 Pantoea sp. CFCC18177 | reverse complement strand
GTAGATACCGTCTTGCCAGTTACCTGGCAAGACATATTTCTGCATCGAACGGGCGGCCTGATTTCAGCACTCCATAAGCCAGCTGCAGCAGCTTTTTCATCGCCGCGCACACCACCACTTTTCCCGTTTTCTTTCCCGCATCCAGACGCTTCTTCAGCGAGATGACCACCGGATTCCACTTCATCGCAACTATCGCTGGCATGTACAGCGCCTTGCGCATCGCGCTGTTGCCCATCTTCGATATCCGGCTTTTGCCTTTCCACTCGCCCGACTCCTGCCGCATCGGATTCAGACCGACCCACGCCACAAGCGCCTTGCTGCTGCTGAACCTCGACATGTCGCCCATATACGCCAGCATCGTGCTGCTCAGCACGCCCGCTATGCCCGGGATCGATTCCAGCAGTTTTTTGTTCTTTTTAAGGTCCGGGTCATTATTGATGTGGTCGTTTATTGCGCGCTTTGTTTCGTCTATCTGCGCATCCAGCGCCGCTATCACCACGCGGATTGAGGGCTGAACCACCGCAT
>NZ_JBNBPL010000059.1:0-560 GCF_059412425.1 Pantoea sp. CFCC18177 | reverse complement strand
GGGGTGAAGTCGTAACAAGGTAACCGTAGGGGAACCTGCGGTTGGATCACCTCCTTACCTGAAGATACTTTCCCGCGAAGTGCTCACACAGATTGTCTGATGAAATTAAAGAAGAGCGTAAAACGCCTGCAGGCTTGTAGCTCAGGTGGTTAGAGCGCACCCCTGATAAGGGTGAGGTCGGTGGTTCAAGTCCACTCAGGCCTACCAAATTCTTCCGATTTCCGCGTTGTGCCGACGGCTCGCATACATTACGTATGCTTCGCATCGACACGCCTTGAACTCGAAAGAATTCTCCTGGTAAGCAGCGTTTTGCACAAACTCTATGGGGCTATAGCTCAGCTGGGAGAGCGCCTGCCTTGCACGCAGGAGGTCAGCGGTTCGATCCCGCTTAGCTCCACCATCAACGAACCCCACGTTGATAACTAACTTCCGAATGCATTTTTAAGTGCATTGCGAAGTTATTGCTCTTTAACAATCCGGAACAAGCTGAAAATTGAAACGACGTGTCGGTTCATTTCTCCGTAATAAGAAATGAATGATGACATGTTCGAGTCTCTCAA
>NZ_JBNBPL010000058.1:0-576 GCF_059412425.1 Pantoea sp. CFCC18177 | reverse complement strand
TCATGGATATTCGTAAAATTAAGAAACTGATCGAACTGGTTGAAGAGTCTGGCATCTCCGAGCTGGAAATCTCCGAGGGCGAAGAGTCCGTTCGTATCAGCCGTTCACCTGCTAATGCCGGCTACCCTGTGATGCAGCAGGCTTATGCTGCGCCGATGATGCAGCAACCTGCGCTGGCCACCGCCGTTGCCCCTGCGGCAGCAGCACCGGCTGCAGAAGCCGCTAAGCCAGAAATCACCGGTCACATCGTGCGTTCCCCGATGGTCGGCACCTTCTACCGCACCCCAAGCCCGGACGCGAAAGCCTTCGTGGAAGTGGGCCAGAAAGTCAACGCGGGCGACACTCTGTGCATCGTTGAAGCGATGAAAATGATGAACCAGATCGAAGCCGATAAATCCGGCGTTGTGAAGGCGATCCTGGTCGAAAGCGGCCAACCGGTTGAATTTGACGAGCCGCTGGTTGTCATCGAATAACGAGGCGAAGCATGCTGGATAAAATTGTCATTGCTAACCGCGGTGAAATTGCGCTGCGCATTCTGCGTGCCTGCAAAGAGCTGGGCATCAAGACTGTTGCCGT
>NZ_JBNBPL010000057.1:0-596 GCF_059412425.1 Pantoea sp. CFCC18177 | reverse complement strand
GATGGAGGGGGATAACTACTGGAAACGGTAGCTAATACCGCATAACGTCTTCGGACCAAAGTGGGGGACCTTCGGGCCTCACACCATCGGATGTGCCCAGGTGGGATTAGCTAGTAGGTGGGGTAATGGCTCACCTAGGCGACGATCCCTAGCTGGTCTGAGAGGATGACCAGCCACACTGGAACTGAGACACGGTCCAGACTCCTACGGGAGGCAGCAGTGGGGAATATTGCACAATGGGCGCAAGCCTGATGCAGCCATGCCGCGTGTATGAAGAAGGCCTTCGGGTTGTAAAGTACTTTCAGCGGGGAGGAAGGCGGTGAAGTTAATCGCTTCACCGATTGACGTTACCCGCAGAAGAAGCACCGGCTAACTCCGTGCCAGCAGCCGCGGTAATACGGAGGGTGCAAGCGTTAATCGGAATTACTGGGCGTAAAGCGCACGCAGGCGGTCTGTCAAGTCGGATGTGAAATCCCCGGGCTTAACCTGGGAACTGCATTCGAAACTGGCAGGCTAGAGTCTTGTAGAGGGGGGTAGAATTCCAGGTGTAGCGGTGAAATGCGTAGAGATCTGGAGGAATACCGGTGGCGAAGGCG
>NZ_JBNBPL010000056.1:0-620 GCF_059412425.1 Pantoea sp. CFCC18177 | reverse complement strand
GTATCTTCAGGTAAGGAGGTGATCCAACCGCAGGTTCCCCTACGGTTACCTTGTTACGACTTCACCCCAGTCATGAATCACAAAGTGGTAAGCGCCCTCCCGAAGGTTAAGCTACCTACTTCTTTTGCAACCCACTCCCATGGTGTGACGGGCGGTGTGTACAAGGCCCGGGAACGTATTCACCGTAGCATTCTGATCTACGATTACTAGCGATTCCGACTTCATGGAGTCGAGTTGCAGACTCCAATCCGGACTACGACGCACTTTATGAGGTCCGCTTGCTCTCGCGAGGTCGCTTCTCTTTGTATGCGCCATTGTAGCACGTGTGTAGCCCTACTCGTAAGGGCCATGATGACTTGACGTCATCCCCACCTTCCTCCAGTTTATCACTGGCAGTCTCCTTTGAGTTCCCGGCCGAACCGCTGGCAACAAAGGATAAGGGTTGCGCTCGTTGCGGGACTTAACCCAACATTTCACAACACGAGCTGACGACAGCCATGCAGCACCTGTCTCAGAGTTCCCGAAGGCACCAAAGCATCTCTGCTAAGTTCTCTGGATGTCAAGAGTAGGTAAGGTTCTTCGCGTTGCATCGAATTAAACCACATGCTCCACCGCTTGTG
>NZ_JBNBPL010000055.1:0-678 GCF_059412425.1 Pantoea sp. CFCC18177 | reverse complement strand
CGATATCTCCAGACGGTTCTCTTCCATCTGCTGCATTTCCTGCAGGTTCGTCAGACGCTTCACCAGCGCTTTCAGCCTGCGTTCATTCAGCGGTGTCGGCTGCCACAGCGAAGGGCCGTGTAGTTTGCAGTAGCGCGCTATCATACGAGCATCGTCCTTATCCGTCTTATTGCGGTTCAGTTCGGCCTGGCTAAAGCGCTTAATACGGGCTGGGTTTTCAACACTGACATCATAGCCTTCATCGTGCAGGAAGGTAGCCAGCGGCTCGCTGTACGCGCCGGTCGCCTCCATGCAGATATGGCAGTCGCCGAACGGTTCCAGCCATTTCTTCAGGGCGCTGAAGCCTTTAAGCGTGTTAGGGAAGACTTTGGTTTTGTATGACGTGTCGCCCTTCCAGACGGCCACATCAAACTTTTTAGAAGCAACATCGATACCAACAGGCGTAGGGGTTTGCATAGATTCTCCTAAACAACATCAGGGAAACCGCCATGACCATCCTTATGGATGCGTGCTCGAAGCACAGGATACCGTCCGGTCTTGAAGGCGGGAGTAAAGTTGCCGGGGATGAATCTACAAAACAGGCTTAGTGCCCAAGGGTCGCCCCCATCTCACCAGCAACTTCCCGATGATCAGTCGGGGATCATAGCACCCGGAGGAGAATGATCGAGATATAAGGGT
>NZ_JBNBPL010000054.1:0-1013 GCF_059412425.1 Pantoea sp. CFCC18177 | reverse complement strand
TCGGACATGATTTTCATCTGCAGCTCGACGTTGGTCTTGATGCCGTCGATGATCAGCTCCGCCAGCGCATTCTTCATACGCGCGATCGCCACTTCACGGGTATCACCGTAGGTGATTAACTTACCGATCATGGAGTCGTAGTACGGCGGTACGCTGTAGCCAGCATAGATGTGCGATTCCCAGCGCACGCCAAAACCGCCTGGCGCGTGGAAACGGGTGATCTTGCCTGGGCTTGGCAGGAAGGTGTTCGGGTCTTCGGCGTTGATACGGCACNCAGCATAGATGTGCGATTCCCAGCGCACGCCAAAACCGCCTGGCGCGTGGAAACGGGTGATCTTGCCTGGGCTTGGCAGGAAGGTGTTCGGGTCTTCGGCGTTGATACGGCACTCCACCGCATGGCCGCGAACCACCACGTCTTCCTGTTTGATCGACAGCGGCTGACCGGCAGCAATACGCAGCTGCTCTTTGATCAGATCCACGCCGGTGATCATCTCAGTCACCGGATGCTCAACCTGAATACGGGTGTTCATCTCGATGAAGTAGAATTCACCGTTTTCGTACAGGAACTCGAATGTACCCGCCCCGCGATAGCCGATATCCACACAGGCTTTTGCGCAGCGCTCGCCAATGTTACGACGCAGCTCTGCCGTGATACCTGGCGCAGGCGCTTCTTCGACCACTTTCTGGTGGCGACGCTGCATTGAGCAGTCACGTTCCGCCAGATAGATCGCGTTGCCCTGACCGTCGGCCATCACCTGAATTTCAATGTGACGTGGGTTCTCGAGGAATTTCTCCATGTAAACCATGTCGTTGTTGAAAGCCGCTTTGGCTTCCGCTTTCGTCATGCCGATGGACTGCTCAAGATCCTTTTCATTGCGCACCACGCGCATACCGCGACCGCCGCCGCCGCCAGAGGCTTTGATGATCACCGGATAGCCGATGCGCTTGGCGATGGCACGGTTTTTATCCATGTCATCGGTCAGCGAGCCGTCAGAGCCCGGTACGGTCGGTAC
>NZ_JBNBPL010000053.1:0-1263 GCF_059412425.1 Pantoea sp. CFCC18177 | reverse complement strand
TGTAGTGGTTTAATAGATTAGGACACACTCAGAGGTTATAACGTTATTAACCAGAGAGGTGATTCTATGAGCGGAAGAATATTTACTCCTGAGTTTAAGCGAGAATGTGCTGAACTCATTCTTGACCACGGCTATACAACGCAACAAGCCTGCAAAGCGACGGATGTTGGTTCCACGGCGCTGCGGCGCTGGGTCAGGCAACTACTGGAAGAGCGTAGTGGCGGGAGCACTGCGCCCGGCCTGATAGTTTCTTCAGCCACACCTCTCACGCCGGAGCAACAGCGTATTCGCGAGCTTGAGGAGCGCATTCTCCGCCTTGAACGGGATAAAGAAATACTAAAAAAAGCTGCGGCTTTGCTGATGTCGGACTCCACAAAATCCTGACGTTCATCACTGCGTTAAGCGGGCCATACAGCATAAAAGAACTCTGCGCGGTACTGGGAGTCCACCGCAGTCAGTATTATTACCATAAGAAACAGCAGCAGAAAGACACTGCTGAGCGCGATGCTCTGCGCCAGAGGACAACCGAACTTCATCAGATGAGCCGCGGCTCTGCCGGAGCCCGCACGTTGTCATTAATGCTGAAGAAGGAAGGGCTGTCCGTAGGACGATATAAAGCCAGCAAGCTGATGAAAGAAGCTGGACTGATAAGCCAGCAGCCTTCCCGGCACCGTTATCGCGTGTGTGAACAGGTATCAACGATAGCACCCAATATTCTGGCCCGACGCTTCAACGTGACAAAACCGAACAAGATCTGGTGTGGGGATATAACCTTTCTTAAAACGAACAAAGGATGGTTTTACCTTGCGGTTGTGCTTGATCTATATGCCCGTAAGGTTGTTGGCTGGTCATTTTCAACAATAGCAGATAGTCAGTTGACTCAGGATGCGCTGACAATGGCCTGGAACAGCCGAGGGCGCCCATCGGGGGTGCTGTTCCACTCAGATCAGGGTACGCAGTACAGCAGCTATTCCTATCGTGCGACGTGCGCCCGATATGGAATGACAGCGAGCATGAGCCGGAAAGGCAACTGCTGGGATAACGCGGTGACAGAAAGACTGTTCCGTAGTCTGAAAACGGAATGGCTTCCCGGCAAAGGCTACTGGAGTGCAGAAGAAGCGAAGAGAGACGTGTCGTTGTACCTGAGTGGTTATTACAACAGGGTACGACCACACAAATTCAACGGCGGACTGTCGCCGGCTGAAAAAGAGAGGCAAACGCAGAAAAACCTCTGGCGGTGTCCGAAATGATTAGACCACTACA
>NZ_JBNBPL010000052.1:0-2932 GCF_059412425.1 Pantoea sp. CFCC18177 | reverse complement strand
CAGGGAGAACTCATCTTGGGGCAAGTTTCGTGCTTAGATGCTTTCAGCACTTATCTTTTCCGCACTTAGCTACCGGGCAATGCCATTGGCATGACAACCCGAACACCAGTGGTGCGTTCACTCCGGTCCTCTCGTACTAGGAGCAACCCCCCTCAATTCTCCAGCGCCCACGGCAGATAGGGACCGAACTGTCTCACGACGTTCTAAACCCAGCTCGCGTACCACTTTAAACGGCGAACAGCCGTACCCTTGGGACCTACTTCAGCCCCAGGATGTGATGAGCCGACATCGAGGTGCCAAACACCGCCGTCGATATGAACTCTTGGGCGGTATCAGCCTGTTATCCCCGGAGTACCTTTTATCCGTTGAGCGATGGCCCTTCCATTCAGAACCACCGGATCACTATGACCTGCTTTCGCACCTGCTCGAGCCGTCACTCTCGCAGTCAAGCTGGCTTATGCCATTGCACTAACCTCCTGATGTCCGACCAGGATTAGCCAACCTTCGTGCTCCTCCGTTACTCTTTGGGAGGAGACCGCCCCAGTCAAACTACCCACCAGACACTGTCCGCAACCCGGATTACGGGTCTACGTTAGAACATCAAACATTAAAGGGTGGTATTTCAAGGATGGCTCCACGCAGACTGGCGTCCACGCTTCAAAGCCTCCCACCTATCCTACACATCAAGGCTCAATGTTCAGTGTCAAGCTATAGTAAAGGTTCACGGGGTCTTTCCGTCTTGCCGCGGGTACACTGCATCTTCACAGCGATTTCAATTTCACTGAGTCTCGGGTGGAGACAGCCTGGCCATCATTACGCCATTCGTGCAGGTCGGAACTTACCCGACAAGGAATTTCGCTACCTTAGGACCGTTATAGTTACGGCCGCCGTTTACCGGGGCTTCGATCAAGAGCTTCTCCTTGCGGATAACCCCATCAATTAACCTTCCGGCACCGGGCAGGCGTCACACCGTATACGTCCACTTTCGTGTTTGCACAGTGCTGTGTTTTTAATAAACAGTTGCAGCCAGCTGGTATCTTCGACTGCCTTCAGCTCCGTCCGCGAGGGACTTCACCTACCGACAGCGTGCCTTCTCCCGAAGTTACGGCACCATTTTGCCTAGTTCCTTCACCCGAGTTCTCTCAAGCGCNTCACCTACCGACAGCGTGCCTTCTCCCGAAGTTACGGCACCATTTTGCCTAGTTCCTTCACCCGAGTTCTCTCAAGCGCCTTGGTATTCTCTACCTGACCACCTGTGTCGGTTTGGGGTACGATTTCGTGTTACCTGGAGCTTAGAGGCTTTTCCTGGAAGCAGGGCATCAGTTACTTCATCACCGTAGTGACTCGTCATCACACCTCAGCGTTAAAAGAGTTCCGGATTTACCTAAAACTCCCGCCTACATGCTTAAACCGGGACAACCGTCGCCCGGATAACCTAGCCTTCTCCGTCCCCCCTTCGCAGTAACACCAAGTGCAGGAATATTAACCTGCTTCCCATCGACTACGCTTTTCAGCCTCGCCTTAGGGGTCGACTCACCCTGCTCCGATTAACGTTGAACAGGAACCCTTGGTCTTCCGGCGAGCGGGCTTTTCACCCGCTTTATCGTTACTTATGTCAGCATTCGCACTTCTGATACCTCCAGCAACCCTCACAGGCCACCTTCAACGGCTTACAGAACGCTCCCCTACCCAACAACACATAGTGTCGCTGCCGCAGCTTCGGTGCATGGTTTAGCCCCGTTACATCTTCCGCGCAGGCCGACTCGACCAGTGAGCTATTACGCTTTCTTTAAATGATGGCTGCTTCTAAGCCAACATCCTGGCTGTCTGTGCCTTCCCACATCGTTTCCCACTTAACCATGACTTTGGGACCTTAGCTGGCGGTCTGGGTTGTTTCCCTCTTCACGACGGACGTTAGCACCCGCCGTGTGTCTCCCGTGATAACATTCTTCGGTATTCGCAGTTTGCATCGGGTTGGTAAGCCGGGATGGCCCCCTAGCCGAAACAGTGCTCTACCCCCGAAGATGAGTTCACGAGGCGCTACCTAAATAGCTTTCGGGGAGAACCAGCTATCTCCCGGTTTGATTGGCCTTTCACCCCCAGCCACAAGTCATCCGCTAATTTTTCAACATTAGTCGGTTCGGTCCTCCAGTTAGTGTTACCCAACCTTCAACCTGCCCATGGCTAGATCACCGGGTTTCGGGTCTATACCCTGCAACTTAACGCCCAGTTAAGACTCGGTTTCCCTGCGGCTCCCCTATACGGTTAACCTTGCTACAGAATATAAGTCGCTGACCCATTATACAAAAGGTACGCAGTCACCTAACAAGTAGGCTCCCACTGCTTGTACGTACACGGTTTCAGGTTCTGTTTCACTCCCCTCGCCGGGGTTCTTTTCGCCTTTCCCTCACGGTACTGGTTCACTATCGGTCAGTCAGGAGTATTTAGCCTTGGAGGATGGTCCCCCCATATTCAGACAGGATACCACGTGTCCCGCCCTACTCTTCGAACTCACAGAAGGTGTGTTTTTGTGTACGGGAGTATCACCCTGTACCCTGCGACTTTCCAGACGCTTCCACTAACACACCAGCTGATTCAGGTTCTGGGCTGCTCCCCGTTCGCTCGCCGCTACTGGGGGAATCTCGGTTGATTTCTTTTCCTCTGGGTACTTAGATGTTTCAGTTCCCCAGGTTCGCCTCGTAACACTATGTATTCATGTTACGATGATGCACAGAGTGCACCGGGTTTCCCCATTCGGACATCGTCGGCTGTAGCGGTTCATATCACCTTACCGACGCTTTACGCAGATTAGCACGTCCTTCATCGCCTCTGACTGCCAGGGCATCCACCGTGTACGCTTAGTCGCTTAACCTCACAACCCACAGGCGTTTTACAACGCATGCAAGCTGCAAGCATTTGAGAGACTCGAACA
>NZ_JBNBPL010000051.1:0-3823 GCF_059412425.1 Pantoea sp. CFCC18177 | reverse complement strand
GCACGACGTGGAAGTCGAAGGTACCGCTTTAGCGGCGCGAGGACGGCCCAGAGGGGGCAGTAGTGGCGGCAGAGCCCGCACTGAAAAGACAGGCCACTTATTAATAAGCAGCCTGAGTGCTTAACTGACGAGCATGGCGGCATAAATGGCGGCTCTGTAAAGCCCTGGGGAGCGCATTGATGCGCACCTGAATTCATCACGATAAATCACCGCGCTACTTGTCGAAAATCGCCAGATCCTGCAAGGTAAGAGCCATTTTTTACCGCTGCTAAGGAGTTGGCATGCTATTCACTGTTCTGCGTTTCCTCTTCCGCCTGTTATGGCGGGTAGAACTGCGTGGCGATCTCACCGCTCTGCATAAAGAAAAAGTGCTGATCACCCCCAACCACATGTCATTCCTGGATGGCGTGCTGGTGGCCCTGTTCCTGCCGATCAAACCGGTGTTCGCCGTCTATTCGTCGATCAGCGATCAGTGGTTTATGCGCCTCCTCAAGCCGATCATCGATTTTGTGCCCCTCGATCCCACCAAACCGATGTCGATCAAACATCTGGTGCGCATGATCAACGAAGGCCGTCCGGTGGTAATCTTCCCGGAAGGGCGTATCACCGTCACCGGCTCACTGATGAAAATCTACAGCGGTGCGGGCTTTGTGGCGGCGAAATCCGGTGCCACCGTGGTGCCGATGCGCATTGAGGGCGCGGAATACACGCCGTTTGGTCGCCTGGCGGGGGTGTTTAAGCGTCGCCTATTCCCGCGCATCACCTTAAGCGTATTGCCTGCCACTATCATCCCGATGCCTGAAGCCAAACGCGCGCGCGATCGTCGCCAGCTGGCGGGTGAGCATTTACATCATGTGATGATGGAAGCGCGTATGGCGGTGCGTCCTCGTGAAACACTGTTTGAGGCGTTTCTCAATGCACGTCAGCGCTATGGCCTGACCAAGTCGTGCATCGAAGACATCAATTTCAAGCCGGACAGCTACACCGGACTGCTGAAAAAGTCGCTGGGTGTGGGGCGTATCCTTGAGCGTTACAGCCAGCAGGGCGAATACGTCGGCCTGTTACTGCCGAATGCCACCGTGACGGCGGCGACGATTCTGGGTGCCTCGCTGCGTGGACGCATCCCGGCGATGCTGAATTACACTGCAGGCGTGAACGGCATGCGTGCAGCGCTGACCGCTTCACAGGTGAAAACCGTCTTCACCTCGCGTCAGTTCCTGGAAAAGGGCAACCTGTGGCATCTGCCGCAGGGGCTCACGGAAGTGCAGTGGATCTACCTGGAAGACCTGAAAGACACCGTCACCCTCAAAGACAAGCTGTGGATTGTGGCGCACTTGCTGATGCCACGCCGTGCGCAGGTCCCGCAGCAGCCGGAAGACGTCGCGATGGTGCTGTTCACCTCGGGATCGGAAGGCAATCCTAAAGGCGTGGTGCACTCGCATAAAAGCCTGCTGGCCAACGTTGAACAGATCCGTACCGTGGCGGACTTCACCCCGCGTGACCGCTTTATGTCGGCGTTGCCGCTGTTCCATGCCTTTGGCCTGACAGTTGGCCTGTTCACGCCGCTGCTGACCGGCGCACAGGTGTTTCTCTATCCGAGTCCGCTGCATTACCGCATCGTGCCGGAGCTGGTGTATGACCGTAACTGCACCGTGCTGTTTGGTACCTCGACCTTCCTCGGCAACTATGCGCGCTTTGCCAACCCGTATGATTTTGCGCGACTGCGCTACGTGGTGGCGGGAGCTGAAAAGCTGCAGGAAGGCACGCGCCAAATCTATATGGAGAAGTATGGCATTCGCATCCTTGAAGGTTATGGCGTCACCGAGTGCGCACCGGTGGTGGCAATCAACGTGCCGATGGCGGCGAGAACTCACACCGTGGGACGTATCCTGCCGGGTATGGATTCACGCCTGATTTCGGTGCCGGGCATTGAGCAGGGCGGTCGTCTGCAACTGCGCGGGCCAAACGTGATGAATGGCTATCTGCGCGTTGAGAATCCTGGCGTGCTGGAGAAGCCGGTGGCGGATAACGGCGAAGGGGAGATGGAGCCGGGTTGGTACGATACCGGCGATATCGTCAGCTTCGATGAGGGCGGTTTCTGCCAGATTCAGGGCCGTGCTAAGCGCTTTGCTAAAATCGCCGGTGAGATGGTGTCACTGGAGAGCGTCGAGCAGATTGCCCTGAAAGCCTCCGGCGACAAACAGCATGCTGCTTCGTTGCGTCCGGACGGTCATCGCGGTGAAGCCTTGGTGCTGTTTACTACTGACACCGAGTTGAGCCGCGATCGGCTGCTCAAAGCCGCACGTGACATTGGCGCGCCAGAACTCGCGGTGCCGCGTGACATCCGCTTTATGAAACAGCTGCCGCAGCTCGGCAGTGGCAAACCAGACTACGTCAGCCTGAAACAGCTGGCCGGAGAGGAACAGGCATGAGCCAGGCAGTTAACCCGGATTCACCTTTGCTGTCACGCAACATGATGGCGGTGATTGTGGCACAGTTTTTCTCGGCCTTTGGCGACAATGCGCTGCTGTTTGCCACCCTGGCGGTACTGAAAAGCCAGCTCTATCCCGACTGGAGCCAGCCAATATTACAGATGATGTTTGTGGCCACTTACATCGTGCTCGCGCCTTTTGTCGGCCAGATGGCAGACAGCTTTGCCAAAGGGCGGGTGATGATGTTCGCCAACAGCTTAAAGCTGCTGGGGGCACTGATTATCTGTTTTGGTTTTAACCCGTTCCTCGGCTATACGCTGGTGGGCATTGGCGCGGCGTCCTATTCGCCAGCCAAGTACGGCATCCTGACCGAGATCACCAGCGGTGAGCGACTGGTCAAGGCCAATGGGCTGATGGAGTCATCGACCATTGCGGCCATCCTGCTCGGTTCAGTGGCGGGCGGTATTCTCGCTGACTGGAATCTGCTGGCGGCACTGATTGTGTGTGCGCTCACTTACGCGTTGGCGGTTGTGGCGAATATCTTTATTCCTAAGCTGCTGGCGGCGCGACCTGGGCAAAGCTGGCACTTCGGCGCGATGCTGCGCAGCTTCGCGGGTTCGGGTTTGCTGCTGTGGCGCAACGGAGAAACACGTTTCTCTCTGCTCGGCACCAGCATGTTCTGGGGGGCAGGGGTGACGCTGCGTTTTCTGCTGGTGCTGTGGGTGCCGGTGGCGCTTGGCATCACCGACAATAAAACGCCGACCACCCTCAATGCCATGGTGGCGATTGGTATCGTGATCGGGGCGGCCGCAGCGGCAAAACTGGTCACGCTGCAGACCGTGCGCCGTTGTATGCCCGCAGGGATATTGATCGGCGTGATGGTGGTGGTGTTCTCACTGCAAACCAGCCTGCTCAACGCCTACCTGGTGCTGATGGTGATTGGTGCGCTGGGCGGTTTCTTTGTGGTGCCGCTCAATGCGTTGCTGCAGGAGCGCGGCAAAGATTCCGTGGGAGCGGGAAATGCCATCGCGGTGCAGAATTTCGGTGAAAACATCGCGATGTTGGTGATGCTGGGACTGTACACCATCGCGATTAAGCTGGGCGCGCCAGCCGTGGCAACCGGTATCGGTTTCGGCGCGATTTTTGCGGTGGCAATTGCGCTGCTGTGGTGGAAATCGCGGCGTTAACCGGTGCGGAATTCAACCAGGTCGCCATCAATGGCGACCCTACAATATCGATCGCGTTAATGCGCAAACCGGGCACATGGGTAACAGAAAACGCCAGTCAGTTGTAGGGTGCGCATTTAGGTGCAAACCGGGCACATAGGTAACACTTTAGACCGGGCACATGGGTAACAGTTATAAATTGGCATAGCAGAGGAGACTCACTAT
>NZ_JBNBPL010000050.1:0-5643 GCF_059412425.1 Pantoea sp. CFCC18177 | reverse complement strand
GTAGTGTGGGGTCTCCCCATGCGAGAGTAGGGAACTGCCAGGCATCAAACAAGTGAAGAAGCCCTGAACGAAAGTTCAGGGCTTTTTTACGTCTGCAGATCGATGAATTCCCCCCTAAAAGCCACGAAAACATCCCACTTGCGGCTAACTGATCGGGTAAACTACGGCCAGATTAATCAGTAAAGGCCGTGAAATGTCCAGCCCCCGCACTTCTTTAAAAGCTTTCAACACATTGGGTCTAGAGATCAGTACTCAAGCCCTGTATATCGCTGACACGCCCGAAGCCATTATTGATGCCTGGCAAGCGACTCAGCAGCGGCATCAACCTTTCATCGTGTTAGGTGAAGGAAGCAACGTGCTATTTCTTGAGGACTTTAATGGTGGAGTGATCGTCAACGCTATTAAAGGCATCTCTCTTGAAGAGAAAGATGAAGCATGGCATTTACATGTGGGCGCAGGCGAAAACTGGCATGAGCTGGTCGAGCATACTTTAAAGAAAGGCATCACTGGCCTGGAAAACCTGGCGCTCATCCCTGGGATGGCCGGTTCAGCACCTATACAGAATATTGGCGCCTATGGCGTCGAATTCAAAGACATTTGCCACTATGTAGATGCGCTGCACTTGCCCACGCAAAAAATCAGACGCCTTTATCGTGAAGAATGCTTATTCGGCTATCGTGACAGTATCTTCAAGCATGCATTGAAGGATGATTACGTGATTGTTGCCATTGGGCTTTGTTTAGCAAAGCAGTGGAAACCTGTCTTAAGCTATGGCGATTTAGCCAAACTTAACCCTGCCACAGTGTGCGCATGGGATGTGTTCCATGCGGTGTGCCATATGCGAAAAAGCAAATTACCGGATCCCAAGATAACGGGCAATGTGGGCAGCTTCTTCAAAAACCCTCTGATCTCCCATGAACAGGCCTCCGCACTGATGCGAGAGTGGCAAGATATGCCGCATTACCCGCAGGCGAATGGTGAGGTCAAATTGGCCGCAGGCTGGTTGATCGATCAATGTAACCTGAAAGGCTTCAGCGTCGGTGGTGCCGCTGTCCATCGCCAGCAGGCACTGGTATTGATCAATGAAGATCAGGCGACACCGCAAGATATTGTTGGGCTCGCTCACCATGTACGAAATTCCGTTGGTGAGAAATTCAATGTTTGGCTGGAGCCAGAGGTGCGTTTTATTGGTGCTCAGGGCGAACGTAATGCCGTTGAGGTAATTTCATGAAAGATCATAACGTGCCACTCAAATTGGTCGCGCTTCTGGCAGATGGAGAGTTTCACTCAGGTGAACATCTGGGAGAATCGCTGGGCATGAGCCGTGCTGCGATTAACAAGCACATCCAGACATTGAAAAGCTGGGGTCTGGATGTTTACACCGTCACGGGTAAAGGTTATAGCTTGCCTGCTCCTATACAGCTATTGGATGAAGCGGAAATCCTGTCACATCTGCAGCAACCGGACCTGGCGGTGATTCCCGTCATTGATTCAACGAACCAATACTTATTAGAACGCATGGACCAGTTGGTATCAGGTTACGCGTGTATTGCAGAATATCAGCAAGCCGGACGAGGCCGTCGAGGCCGCAAATGGTTCTCACCGTTTGGCGCTAATTTATATCTTTCGATGTATTGGCGACTTGAGCAAGGTCCGGCTGCGGCAATGGGGCTGAGCTTAGTGATTGGTATTGTTATGGCTGAAGTGCTTCAGTCCCTTGGCGCACCTGATGTCCGCGTGAAATGGCCAAACGATCTCTATCTCAACGACCGCAAGCTGGCGGGTATTCTGGTTGAACTCACAGGTAAAACCGGCGATGCCGCACAAATTGTCATGGGCGCAGGTGTCAATCTGGTGATGCGTTCAGAAAGTGCGACAGAGATTAATCAGGGTTGGATAAATCTGCAGGAAGCCGGCGTCAAAATTAATCGCAATGAACTCGCGGCTAAAATAATCAATAGCCTGCGTGATGCCTTACCCGTTTTTGAACGTGATGGACTGACGCCGTTTGTGGGACGTTGGGATACGCTGGATAACTTTATCAATCGCCCGGTAAAACTGTTGATTGGCGATAGAGAGGTTCACGGTATTGCTCGCGGCATTGATAAACAGGGCGGATTATTACTCGAGCAGGATGGAGAAATTAAATCTTGGGTGGGTGGTGAAATTTCGCTGCGACCAGGTCATTAAGCTTATTCATTAAAAAAACGCCCTGATATGACAGGGCGTTTATACCCTTCATCCTTCAAATTACAGGTGCGTTGGCTACGTGCATTCTCCTCTGTCACTTACTTCAGTAAGCTCCCGAGGATTCATGCACTTGCCGCCTTCCTGAATCTCGAATTATTTTGGGTATAGCTATCTGTTTGTTATTTTCTCAGCCTAACACTTTGAACAGCATGGTCTGCGGATTTCGTCATAATCAAACTCGCACGCTCACGAGTAGGTAGAATGTTTTCTTTTAAATTCAGCCAGTTGATCTCTTTCCACAGCCCTCGGGCGATATTCAATGCTTCTTCTTCGGGTAATTGTGAATAGTGATGGAAATAAGAGTCGGGATCGCTGAATGCCCCTTCGCGAAATTTCAGGAAGCGATTAACGTACCAGTTTTCTAATAAGGCTTCAGGTGCATCGACATAAATCGAAAAGTCGACAAAGTCAGAAACAAATACATGGTGAGGATCGTGAGGATAATCCATACCACTTTGCAGTACGTTGAGCCCTTCAAGAATCAAAATATCGGGCTGTTGCACAACTTTGTCACCATCAGGGATCACATCGTAAATAAGATGCGAATACACCGGTGCTGTGACCTGGCTGGCACCCGATTTCAAATCCGACACGAAATTCACCAGACGATGCATATCGTAGGATTGCGGGAACCCTTTCTTTTTCATCAGGCCGCGTTCTTTAAGCACCGCATTGGGGTGCAAAAAGCCATCAGTGGTAATCAACTCAACTTTACGATGTTCGGGCCAACGGCTCAGCAGTGCTTGCAGCACACGTGCCGTGGTGCTTTTACCCACCGCAACACTTCCAGCAATGCTGATGATGTAAGGGATTTTTTGGCCATTCATGCCTAGGAATTGCTCTAAAACGGCCTGGCGGCGCAAATTCGAGCTGATATAAAAGTTGAGTAGACGGGATAGCGGCAGATAGATTTCTGCGACCTCTTCTAAAGAGAGATCTTCATTGATTCCACGCAGTCGTTCAATCTCGCCTTCTGCCAATGTCATCGGCACTGAATCGCGTAATGCGGCCCATTGCTGACGGTCAAACTGCAGATATGGCGTGGTTAGTGGTGTCGTTTTTTTACTCATAAGCATGCATCTGACCGCAAATTCTGGCTCATCAACATCTTGCAGCAGCAAGCATACAATGATGCGGAGAACTCAGTTGCACGTCACGGGGGGTAATTTAACGAGAACAATGGGCTGGAGGGTAACACCAGTGCGACTTCGAAAAGAAGCAAAATGATAAACCTGAGCACGCTTTCGTAAGCGTGCCCGCATTTTTGATATCGCTCAGTAGCTTGTTGTGAGCGTTTCTGCTGCGCTGGTCCGCAAGCGCTTGTAATAGATTGCACCGGGGTGAGGGTGGCCATCGGCGCACAATGCGTAGTCAGGCAGCTCTCCAAGATAGTGATAGCCATGAGCACGGTAGAAGTGCTCGATGGGTGATCCTGCCAGCACATCCAAATACAACAGGCTACGTTGGTAACTCTCCGCTTTACTCTCCAGCCTGTTCATCAGTTCGCGGCCAATACCTTCGCGCTGTGCCGTTGAGTGCACCAGTAAGTGCAAGACCTCCGCTCGGTTTCGTCCATCGGGGCGCTGACAGATGCTGAGCTGCACGCTACCCGCTACGCCATCATCTGTAAGCGCAACCCACAGTAATAATTCATGACGTGCCATGCCGTCTCGCAAGCTATGAAAATAACGTTCAGCTTCCTGATGTGCTTGCTGGCCATGAGAAGAATGGAATGCTGCTGCCATATTGTGTTGAATGGCATCAATCATTAATGCAGCCAGCGCTTTTCGATAGCTTGGCAACGTCTCAGCATTAAGTTGAACAATATTCATAAGGCATTCTCCTCAACCAAACCCAGACTTTTAAACAAAGCAAAATGCGGGCCAGCACAAAAAACCTGCGATCGAGCGTTAAGTGAGAAAAAATTGACCAAACTGCACAACGAGAATGCAGCATGACCCACTAATGTGCAGAACAAATGACACGGATAAAAAGCTCAGGGCGTAGTTCACTGGCGTAAAAACACACTGAATTTGGGTGAAAAAACTGCATGTAATGGGCTATTTGCGATGATTTGCACAAATAGTAAGCGATAGAACAAAAATGACGATTTTTTTGTTGCATCCTGGGCGCGGTCTTCCTAGAATGCGCTCCACTTGATGCCGGCTTAGCTCAGTTGGTAGAGCAACTGACTTGTAATCAGTAGGTCACCAGTTCGATTCCGGTAGCCGGCACCATCAAGTAGGTGGGATTCCCGAGCGGCCAAAGGGAGCAGACTGTAAATCTGCCGTCTCAGACTTCGAAGGTTCGAATCCTTCTCCCACCACCATCTCAACCTCTTGGTTGGGCGTCAGATAAAGTCTTTGTCTGGCGGGTGAGTTCATCTCTCTCACCTTCGAATTCAGATTGCGTAGTAACGCAATCAAAGTCGGCCAGAAACTCTGGCAGGCTCGAATAATAGAAGGTCTTCTTTTATTATTCATAAGCTACAGAAAGAACAGGTAGCCGAGTTCCAGGATGCGGGCATCGTATAATGGCTATTACCTCAGCCTTCCAAGCTGATGATGCGGGTTCGATTCCCGCTGCCCGCTCCAGATGTGCTGATATGGCTCAGTTGGTAGAGCGCACCCTTGGTAAGGGTGAGGTCCCCAGTTCGACTCTGGGTATCAGCACCACTTCCTTTATCTCTCTCCTGATTCTCTCTCTGTAAACCAAACAGTCAGGCATTGCCTGGTTGATATGACGATATCTTCGATATATCCGTGTCTTAGAGGGACTAGCGATGGCTAAAGAGCAATTTCAACGTAACAAACTGCACGTAAACGTGGGCACCATCGGTCACGTTGACCACGGTAAAACCACCCTGACTGCTGCAATCACCACCGTTCTGGCTAAAACCTACGGCGGTAAGGCAAGTAAATTCGACGAGATCGATAAAGCGCCTGAAGAGAAAGCACGTGGTATCACCATCAACACTTCACACGTTGAATATGAAACCCCGACTCGTCACTACGCTCACGTTGACTGCCCAGGCCACGCCGACTATGTGAAAAACATGATCACCGGTGCTGCGCAGATGGACGGCGCGATCCTGGTTGTTGCTGCGACTGATGGCCCAATGCCACAGACCCGTGAGCACATCCTGCTGGGTCGTCAGGTTGGCGTTCCTTACATCATCGTGTTCCTGAACAAGTGCGACATGGTTGATGACGAAGAGCTGCTGGAACTGGTAGAGATGGAAGTTCGTGACCTGCTGTCAGCATATGACTTCCCAGGCGATGATACTCCAATTATCCGCGGTTCTGCTCTGAAAGCGCTGGAAGGCGACGCTGAGTGGGAAGCTAAGATCATTGAGCTGGCTGGTCACCTGGATACCTATATCCCAGAGCCAGT
>NZ_JBNBPL010000049.1:0-6356 GCF_059412425.1 Pantoea sp. CFCC18177 | reverse complement strand
GGGGGATCTACGCCGGAACCCCAGAAAATTCCGTCGTTCCACATTGTGAACATTAATCGGCTTATTCCAGCCGAAGAATGTTGGAGCGACGTCCGGTGAGTGACATGACGGTCTCGGTCACACGGACCATCAGGACCGTTACGCGGGGCCCAGTTCGATTACATTGTGGGACAGGTCGAGACAATCTTCGCAGTCCCGGCAAACCCAGTGCAGCATCGGCCCGACCGGATCTGGATGGTCGCTGAACGTTGTCAGCGCCGCGTCGTACTGAGCATCGGACGTGCTCGAGCGCAGTATCCGCTCGAGATTAGACTCGATGCTGTCCAGGCTGCATTCACCGATGCCGGACTTGAACACCGTCACACCGCCTGACGGGTTGACCGCGAAGAAGAAAAACGCCTTCGTGTCGACCATGTGCGACAGGATTGTCCTGGCGATGAAGTTGCTCGGATTGATCAGCGCATTGAAGATGCGGTAGCCGTAAAACTCTAAGCCGAAGTGTACGACCTCGAAGTCGTCGGTGCCGCGTATCGAGTGGCCAAAGTTGAAACCGCTGCGTGTTACGTCGTTCGGAATGTCATCCACCGGCCGCAGTGCCAGGCAAGCATAGTGCGTCTGGCCCTCGGCCACGAGTCCCATCGCAAAGCAGGGCGCGCGCTCGGCCAGCAAGGCCTCGACAAAATTCCGGTTCATGCGGAGCGTTGGCAGCATCGGGCATCCTTCATCGTGAATCAAATCAACATTTGCCGACCTGGCTGTGCGGTGCGTCGACGTCGAACATCAAAGGCTATACATCGTCGAGCTCGAACAGCGCGCGATCGGCGGGCCGCGACAGATAATCGTCCATCATCGCGCGGAAATCGGCTTCATCCCACTCGCCGCGATCGACACGCCGCAGCAACGCCTCGCCGGCCAGCATGATCTTTCGCTCGCGATCCGCGCGCGTTTGCTTGACCTGCTGGCGCTGCGCCTTAGCTGCCGCTTTGCGGGCTGTTTTCAGCTCCTGCAGCTTTTCGTCTGTCGCATCGAGACGACGTTTCAGCATGTTCATTCTGGCGTCCTGTTCGAAGAAGCGGTTTGCGCGGGAAACCGGCGCGCCGGCGTGCGCCGGTTCGTTACATTCGCGCCGTACTGTCGCGCCCAGGTGCGTACCGAGGGAGCGATATCGACTAACGTCGGCGGCATGTTCGGCAACACATCCATCGTCCAGCCACCCAGCCGCTTTGGCGCAATATACGCCGGTCGCCAGCTGCCGTCGGCCAGGATATCGATCACGAACAGCGACGTGCCGACGCTCAGTCGCCAGGTGTTGACCACGGCTGGGGGTAAAGGATTACCTGGTTGTGGCATCGTATTCCACCGTAACAGGAATAAGGGATTCCAAGCCAGAACCGCCGAAAATTCGATCACTCCAATTCGAGCCCTGCAATGAGCGCGTCCAGGTCGATTTTGTTGTCGCTTTGAAAAGTGTAGTGCCCGTTCAAAAGGATATGCCGCCAGGCTGCCGGTGATATCTGCGTAAGCCGCGCCAGCGCCTTGGCGTTGCCACTGGCCTCCCATTTCGTCAGTAGATGCGACAGAATCGCCGAGTTGTAAAAAATGATGACGTTGGCGATCAGCCGGGCGCACTGGTTGCTGATCTCGATTTCGATGTCGGTGCGGCCGGTCAATTCCTTCTTGCCGCCGACCTGGGCGATGGTCGAACGAAGCTGATGGTAAGACTCGAGGCGGTTTTGGGAGCGATGCACGTTTCGCTCGAGCTGCGGGTCGCGCAGGTAACGCAACGTGTAGATGGTACGAATGAGCTTATCGAACTCAAAAATCGCGCGACGTGTCGGGTTTTCCTGCGAGTACGTACATAGTTTGCGGATCAGCGAGCCCTGCGTGATCTCTTTGAGGCCCAGCGTGGCGACGATCTGATCGATATTTGTCTTCTCACTGGTGATGAGCTGCCGATCGATTTGTCCGATCGGCTGAATCAGGCATTTCTCGTACAGCGCCGGGTCGTCGATACAATACAATTCCTGCAACTGGTCATCGAGGTTTGTGAAGCGAGGCTCGAAGCGCAACCCGAACCAATACAGGATAGCGAAGTTGGCTTTGTTGATGCTGTGCATGTCGCCGGTGATCGCAGTCGGCACTATATCCGACGTGTTGCGATACCAGATGTCGAACACGTGATGCGCCTCGTACTCGTGCGCGCCGATTAGGTAGCCGTTCAACGGGACATGATTGCACAGCAGCGTGTAGGCGACGACGCCTTTGCCTCGTCCGAAGTATTTGCGCGAGTAACGCGCCTTCACGGTCGGTCGCTCGACGCCGAATTTCTGCCCATCGACGGCGCTGTACAGCGCATCGAGATCGAACGAGTAGTACGGGAAGATCGGCAGCGCGGCGATGGCGTTGCTGATGCAGTCGTTGGCCGCATGCAGCGTCGCCTGACGCAGATACTGCTGGTAGGTGCTATCCAGAACGTGGTACGGAATGTCGCTGGTGCGCGCCATGACATGGTTGCCATGGTTCATTGCCTGAGCGATGATAACCGCCATCAGGCTATCGGCGTCCGCTACCTTCTTCGCGTAGCGCGGCTGCAATGGCGTCAGCGCCGACAGGAACTGGCACTGGCCGTTGACGAAGCGGAACACGTCGGCAACATCGCAGAATGGCAGTTGCTCGTAGAATGCCTGCTCACGCACCTTCTGGTTCTCGGTTTTCGGTTTGCGCCAAATCAGCTTCTGCGTATCCTTGTCGTATTCCAGGTGCGTAAGCTTGCCCTGTTTCAGCTCTCGGTTGAAGGCCAGCCATTGTGCATGCAACTCGGCCGCTAACGCATCGAGTTGGGCATCGATTGGCTGCTGCAGGAACGGGATCTCCATCTGCGCCAGCGCGTCGGCCTTCTCGTTCATCGAAACAAGCTCGTCGGAGAAGTGACGATGTTGCAGACTGTCGTCGAGATAGATCTCTCCCGACTGGAAGCGCTTCCGGATCTGGCGGTACAACCAGAATTCGTAGCGATCGGCGTGCAAACCGGTCGGCTGACCATCAGCGCCGAAGATCAGCAGGTACGGTCGCAGGCGCTTCGGCAGCGTGGCCGCGGGACATTCGGCGAGCGGTCGTTGTGACAGGCGCTGCTGTTTGGCGAAGGCCCCCTTGACCCAAGCCAGCGCCGCGAGCCACGGGTTGTCTGGGGAGGTGCCGACGAAGTCGAGCTCGACGTACAAGGGGCGCAGGTGACGGCGAATACGTTTGGCTAGGCCGTCCACCGCCAACCAGTGTAGTGCCAGTTGACTCAGCGGCTTGACCGTCATGCGTTGCGCCGTGTTTTGTAGCACATCTTTGGCCATGATTTTATAGGCGCGCTGACGCACCTCGCCGAACGGCGTCGGATCGGCTACGCTGTCGTCCACATAGAGCGACAACAGGCGGCCGATCTGCGGCGTTTCCCGATGGCGTTTTACTTGCTCGGCGATGAGTGACTGTTTCGCGCCCGCGCTGCTTTCTTCCTCGAGCTGCTTCATGTGGAAGGCCATCGCATCGACCAGGTTGTCGGTGAGCTGTCGGAAGCGCACCCAGGCGTAACACAGCAGGTAGAGCTGCGCCTGATCCGCCTTCAGGTTGCGCAGGTCGTGGACGGTATAGAAGTTCGCCAGGCTTGCGTAGTACAGCACGTTCTGCTGCGAGATATCCAGCCGGGGCAGCAGCGTCCTGGCGATTTCGTGCAACGGCTGCAGCGTGCCGCGCTTTTCGCGTTCGCGGACCATCTGACGCCAGCCGAAATTCTTGGCATCCTGTTTCAGCGCCGCCAGTTTCGACAGAGTATCATCGCGCACCAGAAGTTGGTCTAGCGCGGTTTGGGTCAATTCGTCCAATACGCCGGTGAGCAGGTCGCCCAGCCGCCGACGTTCGACGGACAGGGCTTCGCTGACTAGCTCTTGCAAGGTCGTGTAGCCGGGCCGGATCATCTTGTGCTCATTGAGCCACACGATGAGCTCGGCGGCGACGAATCCCGGTGTCACGTCGCGACGTACGATCTGCGCGGCCTGCTGCATGAGTTGCGGCAGGAAGGCGGCCACCCACGGTCGATAGCCGTACAGTTCAGCGATCTGTTCGCGCTGGGCGTAGTACTCGTGCCGGGTGATCGGCTTGCGTTCGAACGGCTCGCCGTGGAAATAGCGGCTCAACACGAAATCGTAATCGTCCTCAACCTCGTCCCAATCGAAGCGGAAGAAGGCGTGCTTGGACTTGAAGTAGCCAATCTGCAAGATGCAATAGACCTGCGCGGGTATGGAGGGCCGGCTACTGGCGAGCGCCAGTTCGGATTCGGTCAATGCCAGGTATTCCAGCCGCTGCGCATCGTCGAAATCAGGCAGGCCATACAGGGCTTCCTGTTCGGCGTCGGAAAAGACGCTGAGCAGCTTATTCTTGTTGATCATCGACCATCCTCTCCACGCAACGTCAGATCCTTCAATTTTGTGATATCACGACATGGGGTACGACAGAAATATTGAACTCCCGCATTCTACAGAGATAAGCTTTATTATCTCTGTGGCATTGTTTCCATATTAAACTCGATGACATGAAAACGCGCCCCACGAGCCCGTCCGCCGCCGACATCCCGACCGACTTTCCTGATGCTGATGCACTGGCAGCGCTGCGTGCCTGGTACGAGGGCGCATCCTCGCGTGAGGCGGCACACCGGTACATGCAAGATCGGCTCAGCCACAGCCAGTCAGCCCGCGGCGTCATCGGCCAGATCCGCCGGCAACTGGCACTTTATGCCCGTAACCGACAGCGGGCAGATCTGGCCACGCTGTTCGAATGCCCGGCCCAAAAGCGTATGCATCATGCGCGCGCCACCACGCAGGCTGTCGAGCTACTGCGCATCATGCCTGCGCCAGCTCCGCAGATCGGCGACGACATTGCGCACTGGCTGCCGAATCGCGCTGCCCGCACCCTGCACGCGGCCGGCATCCGGACCCTGGCCGATCTCACGGTACGGATTCCGCGTCGCCGGCAGTGGTGGACCGTCATTCCGGGTCTCGGGCCGGCCAGTGCAAGAAGGATCGAGGCCTTCTTTGCCGCGTACCCGGCGCTCACGGAGCGGGCCCGCGCACTGATCATCGCGGATCGGCAGTCAGTCGTGACGCCTTGGGAGCAACTACGGCTACCGCACGAGATCGACGGATCCGCCGGCGCCTTCCGCGCACCGGTGTCGGCCTGCATCCTCGGCGTCGACAACGATTACGACGCTATCCAGGCATGGCTCGCGTTGCACGAATCCCCGGCCACGCAGCGGGCCTACCGCAAGGAAGCCGAACGGCTGATTCTCTGGGGCATCGTTGCTCGCGGCAAGGCGCTGTCTTCGCTGACCACCCGGGATGCCACCGACTACAGGGCGTTTCTGCGCAGACCTACACCGCGAGAACGCTGGGTCGGGCCACCGCGGCCGCGCACATCAACGGACTGGCGCCCGTTTGTCGACAACCTCTCGGCCCGTTCGATTGCGCATGCGCTTGCCGTGCTCAGCGCCATGTTCCGCTGGCTGGTCGAGCAGCGCTACGTCGTGGCCAACCCATTCTCCGGCATCAAGGTACGCGGCAGCAAGCGCGCCATGGCTCTTGAAACCTCGCACGCTTTCACCGAAGGAGAATGGATGCTGACGCGCACCATCGCCAACGGGCTCGAGTGGTCGTACGGCTGGCAGGCGCCCGCTGCGCAACGGTTGCGGTTCATGCTGGATTTCGGCTACGCAACGGGACTGCGGATCAGCGAACTGGCTGACGCCACACTGCGCAGCATCGAAGTCGACGCAGCCGGTGATCACTGGCTGCACGTGGTCGGCAAGGGCGGCAAGCCAGCCCGCGTTACCCTGACACCCCTAGCGCGCACAGCGCTGGACCGATATCTGCAGGAGCGGGGGCTTCCTGTCAGCCGTGCTCACTGGAATCCGACCACGTCCCTGATTGGCAGCCTTGACGACGCCGATGCCGGCATCAAGCCCTTGCGGCTGTGGGAAGTCATGCGCCGGTTTTTTCGGCTCGTCGCGCAGATTATCAAGAACGACCATCCGGTGCTGGCTGAAAAGCTGCATCGGGCCTCTCCGCACTGGATGCGGCACACCCATGCGACCCACGCGATCGCCAGAGGGGTTGAGCTGAGCGCCGTACGAGATAACCTGCGTCACGCGTCGATTTCGACCACGTCGATTTACTTGCATACCGACGATGTAAAGCGGGCACGGCAGTTCGGGCAGGCATTTACCGACTGAGTTACTCGCTCGGCACGTCAGGCAACAAACCGATTGACGTTCACAATGTGGAATGACGGAATTTTCTGGGGTTCCGGCGTAGAACCCC
>NZ_JBNBPL010000048.1:0-7407 GCF_059412425.1 Pantoea sp. CFCC18177 | reverse complement strand
ACTCACCGGACGTCGCTCCAACATTCTTCGGCTGGAATAAGCCGATTAATGTTCACAATGTGGAACGACGGAATTTTCTGGGGTTCCGGCGTAGATCCCCCTTTAGGTTTCTTGCTGGCTAACCGAAGCGATTCCAAATCGTCCGTGTGGACGAGCGTGTTGTCGAGATCGAATAAGCACAGGCGAAACATTCGTACTCCCTTCGACGCTGCTGGCGAGTAGTGATAGTTGGGCGGCGGGCCGCGATGCACGCGCGACGTCACCGGTGCCCGCGGAACTTCAACAATGGAATCAAACGAATGGGTCGTTGCTCACGGCCGTGCGTGCGACCTAGAGGCGTCAATCGGTACGTCCATTTCGAGGACAACTACGCGCCGCAATTCGTGCCTAGTGCGTCTCGCGCGCACAGGCCGGAGAAGTGTTGCGAGACCGTATTGGTTTTGCAGCAATCTCTCAGGAAGTCCTCTTCCCGCATGGGAAGCGCAGGGCGCGGGGGAGGGGCCCAAACGGAGACCCGCGTTACGTCGGCGGACGTTGTTCGTGCTGTCGGTCGTCTGTTGGGACGTCACGTGCCTGTAACGCGTCGTACGATGTCGGCAGCTGCACCTTCAACATCGAACCCAGGGTCGCTGATACAAATCTGGGGCGCTTTCGGCGGCTCGTAAGCCTGAGACACGCCGGTAAAGGCGCTTAGCGTTCCTGCCCGTGCCCGTCGGTAGTGGCCCTTCACATCCCGGGCCTCACAAATTGATAAGGGGACATCAAGGAAAACCTCGACATATCGATCGGCCCCGATGATGTCCCTTGCCGTTCTACGGTCCTGCTCAAAGGGGGACACGAGTGCGACGGCTACGAAGATGTCACAGTTGTTGGCCAGTCTTGCAACCTCCGCGACTCGACGTACATTCTCAGTTCGGTCAGCAGGCGCAAAACCCAAGTCTTGACTCAGGCCCTGCCGTACAACGTCGCCGTCCAGCAGACATACTGGACAGCCGCGTACTCGAAGCTGGCGGGCAATCTCCACTGACAGCGTTGTCTTGCCCGCTCCGCTCAGGCCCGTGATCCAAATAGTGCGCATACGCCCCTCGTGACGGGATTGCTTATTGCGAACTCACCAGACCGCAGCCGGCGCACAGATCTCCAAAGCCTGGAAACGACGTTCCAATCGCCTCCGCGTCCACGATCGTTATTCCGTCTTCGCAGCGAGAGCTGGCGATGGCGAATGCCATACCGATCCGGTGATCGTACGCCGTCTCAATTGCGACACCACCCTTGAGGGTTCGACTGCCCACGCCCGATATCACCGCGCCGTCCGGCTTGGATTCGACGGTCACGCCCAGTTGGCGCAGTCCCACGAGCATGGTCTCGATACGGTCGCTCTCTTTGACCCTGAGCTCCTCCGCGCCGCGCACTACAGTGGTCCCATTGGCAAAGGCCGCGGCGACAAAGAACACAGGAAACTCGTCGATCATCCGGGGGGCGATATCTGCGTCCAGCTCGATCCCCGCCAACTCGGCGCCAGTGACGGTTATATCGGCGACCTCTTCGCCGCCAGAGCTGCGGCGGTCCGAAAGCTCCACGCGCGCGCCCATGAGCCGTAGTGCGTCGACAATGCCGGTGCGTGTCGGATTAATGCCAACGTTCCTGATCGTAATAGAGGCGCCCGGATTGATAGCTGCCGCCACCATAAAGAATGCTGCGGACGATATGTCGCCGGGAACAACAACGTCCCGACCCTTCAGGTTGCTTCGCTCGACCCGAATCTCTTGCCCGCTGACCGAGACGTTGCCCCCAAAGGCGGATACCATGGTTTCCGTGTAGTTGCGGGTCGGCTTGCGCTCAATTACCGTGGTGACTCCATCTGCATAGAGGCCAGCCAACAACACCGCAGATTTCACTTGGGCGCTGGCCACAGGCAAATCGTAAGTGATGCTGCGCAGCCTGGGTGTTCCGGCGATCCTCATCGGAGCGGTCCCAGAAGGGGAAAGTTGAATTTCCGCTCCCATTTGGCCAAGGGGAGTTGCAACACGCCCCATCGGCCGCTTCGACAACGAATGGTCTCCAACTAGCACGCTTTCGAAGGGCTGCCCTGCCAAGATCCCTGCCATCAGCCTCATCGCAGTACCAGCATTGCCAGCGTCGAGCTCCGCATTTGGCCGCGCAAGCCCTCTCTCGCCGGCTCCGTAGATCGTCACAAGCCCGTTGGCAATCTCGATGCTCACTCCCATGGCTCGCATCATCCCAATGGTGCTGACCACGTCCGCTGCCAGCAAGCATTTCCGAACCGTGGTAACCCCTTCAGCCAGAGAGCCGAGCATCACCGCGCGGTGAGAGATGGATTTGTCGCCGGCAACCTCAATCACCGTGGGGTTCTGAGTCAGACGGCCGGAAAACGTAACCTTCATGTGTGCCTCACTAGAATTAGACTGGAAATTTCTCGCTACTAAGATGATCAATTGACGACATTTGAGCGCAGTGGCCCCGAACGAATTCGATCAACCGATGTTCTCTTTCTTCCACCGACCGTAGGGAGCCGGCGACTTGGCGTCCAATGGCCGCCCGCAGAAAATAGTCGCGCCAACCCTGCGCGGCCTCGTCAGCAAGATGATTTAGCGAGTTTACATCGGCGGACTGGAAAATTCCACCTCGCGCAAGAATGGTCCCCAACCATCTCGCCCAGCTCCGTTGGTTGGCCAGGAAGCGTAGTATTTTGGTTAAAGGCTCTTCGCTCTCCAGGGCGGAACGAAAAGCCTCGTTGACGCGAGCGGCCTTGCGTTCGATTGCGGCCCTGACCGATTCGATTCGTCCAATGGCGCCAGCCACGACAGTTTCGGCTGCGGGCTGAGTCCGGCAGTCGCTTCGCACTCTAGCGGTGAGAACATAGGGTGCCCCGTGCGTCGCTTCGCTAAACAACTGCTGATGGAGCAGGGTTAGGCGCCCCAACGTGTCGTAGTGCTCCGCATAGACGTCGCCCAGAACATCGTACAGAGTCTGCTTGTCGCAGGCGGACTCTTCGCCCCGCAAATCAAAGAGCTGCTGTACCCGCGCGGTCTTGATAAGGCCGATGAGCTGTGCGTTGTCGACTGTTCCGACGACACCGGTCTGCTCGTCCAGGGCGCGGACTAAGATCAAATGTGTTCCGGTTGTATTTGCGGAAAATTTCAGCTCCGGTCCTTTGCAACACGGCACTAAAACAGGTTGCCCCGCGTCGAGCAAGGGCATGATCGTGCCGCCCAGCCCTGTGGGGGTAGCCACAACTTCCAGAGCGACGCCCAGCGCGTCAGCAACGACTTGCGTTTCGCCCGAACCAAAGAACATTGACTCGACCGAGCGCGAAGGGGGGAGCCCTGTCACGTAATGATCAATTGTTGCCAGCGCAAAATTGTAGGCCTCGTAGCCATAGGAAAGCAGATGCTCGACAGCCAGCCCTTTGCTGACGCGCCAGCAATTGAGGCCGTGGTGGTCGTATGTGGTCCCATCTGCAATAAACCGAATCGAAGCCAGGTGTCGCATTTCCTTCTCGCCTCAATCTAGATAATCGGGTCTTCAATTTTCCTAATTCGGGCCGCCTCCAGCGTGGCGATGGCACTCGTCAGTAAGCGGTTAGGGTACATAAGCGGCGCAGCCAGCAGATCGCGTACAGTGCGCTCAATCGGAATAGAGGCCGCGCGGACGTATCCGTTGTGAGCCCCCGCCAGAATCTGCAGGGCTTGAGCCACTTTTAGGGCTGTCTCAGACGCAAATACCTTGAGGCAGGAAATTTCCTGGGCGAACTCATAGTCGTACGCGCGGCGACCATACTGAATCTGTTCGAAGCCATGAAGACATCTGTCCCTCAATGCTCGAATAGCGGCGAGATCTGCTCTTACTCTGCCGATTGCCTCCCTGTATGCATCGGACGCGAGCATCGCGCCGAGGCGGGAGCTATCCGCAGCGACTTCTAGAGACTGAGTGAGAAGTCCGGTGGCCGCGCCCAGCCAAGCAGAAGCCCAAGCGATATGGCCGGCGGGTACAAACGCTCGGGCGATGACAGCGCTAACGTTGCGTACCGCGACCCGCTCCCGCCCAACGCGCAGATCAAATTCCATCGGCACGCTGCGCGTGCCGCGCATTCCGCACGAATCCCACGGGCCCGTGGCGTGAGCAACGCCATGGGATCTCGACGCGATCACCAAGCAAGTGTCACGATCTGGGGCCTCAGCCGTTTTTTTCATCAGAATGAGAAAGCTGTCGGCGTGCTCCCCGTAGCTGACTATTGGTGCTTTTCGCCGGACCAATACATGGCTGCCGGCGTACTCCAAGGGGGCGAGCGCCTTGGTGACGTCTCCGCCCTTCCCGTACTCGCTTGTCACGCTTGCCACGAGCCTTTCACTCTCCTGGAACTCGCGGAGGAGATCGATCTCTAGCCAATCCTCCACCGAACGGACAGCCCAGGCCTGTTGTACATGCATGGCATATATCATCGCTGTCGAGAGGCACTCAGCCCCTAGCAGGCTGTTGAAATTGGATACGGTGTAAACGGGCCCTGAGGGCAGTGCGTTAGAGATATCGTGTTCATGATCTTGGGCAGGCGAGAGCGATGCGCGGAATGGACGAGATGCAAGAACCGCTGTTCACGACGGTGAAGCTGGAAGACTTCGTGCCAGCCGATCATCCGTTGCGACCACTTCGGTTGCTGGTCAATCAAGCGCTGAAGCGACTTAACGGATTGTTCGGCACGATTTACGCAGACAGCGGCCGTGCGTCGATTCCCCCCGAGAAGCTGCTGCGTGCGTTGCTGCTGCAGGTGCTGTACTCGGTGCGCAGCGAGCGCATGCTGATGGAGCAGATGCGCTACAACCTGCTGTTCCGCTGGTTCGTCGGACTGGCGATCGAAGACGCCGTCTGGGACCACTCGGTGTTCTCCAAGAATCGGGATCGTCTGCTCGAGCACGAAGTGGTCGAAGCGTTCTTTACCGAAGTCATGAGCTTGGCCGACAAGCAAGGGCTGCTCTCCAGAGAACATTTCTCGGTCGATGGCACGTTGATCCAGGCGTGGGCCAGCCACAAGAGCTTCCGGCCCAAGGACGGTTCGGACGATCCGCCGGCCGGCGGCGGCCGCAATGTCGACACCGACTGGAAGGGCAAACGGCGCAGCAACGACACGCATGAATCGAGCACTGATCCGGATGCGCGCCTGTTCCGAAAGGGACGACAAAGCGGAGCCATCCTTTGTTATCAGGGGCACATCCTGATGGAGAACCGCTCGGGCTTGGTGGTCGGCGCCGTGGTCAGTCACGCGGACGGTTTCGGCGAACGCGCGAGTGCATTGCGCCTGCTCGATTGCGTGCCGGGTCGTCACGCCAAGACGCTCGGTGCCGACAAGGGTTACGACATGCGCGACTTTGTGCGGGATTGCCGAACGCGCAAAGTGACGCCGCACGTCGCGCGCAACGACACGCATCAAGGCGGCAGCGCGATCGACGGACGGACGTCGCGGCACGCCGGTTATGGCATCAGCCAAGTGATTCGCAAGCGAATCGAAGAGCACTTCGGCTGGGGCAAGACCGTCGGCAGGATTCGGCAGACCGCGTATCGCGGCATCAAACGGGTCGACCAGCACTTCAAGCTGACGATGCTGGCGAGCAACCTGACTCGAATGGCCCGAATACTGGCAGCGGTGCCGCAAGGAGCGACGCGATGAGCCGCCCGAGCGCAGCAGTTGCGTGGCAACGCGCCGGCCGGCCCGCTCGCCAGCGGGGCATCCGGCACGATTCGTCTGCAACTCAACGGCCAATCGCATACGAAACCCTTTTAAACAGTGCCCCGGCCGTCAAAATGAGGCGCTTTTCAACAGCCTGCTAGCCCCTCGACTACCTCTGCACTGGTTGCCAAAGGATGCGTGCCAAACGGGGCTGAGAGAAGTTGAGCCTCTCTGAGACTGCGTACAGCGCGCTCCGGGAACATGCCTCGGCTGTCCACCTCTGCCGCGTTGTCTCGAGCGGCAAGGCGGACGCGCTCCGGCAGCGCTAGCTCCCTCATATGCCAGCATCCTTAACGAGATCGGACACAACCGCAGACAGCGAGTCGACCGTCAAGAACGTGCTTGCCTGCAGTGCCTCCTCAGGAAAGCGGATGTGCAAATCCTCCTCGATTTTCACCACCAGGCGTATGACCGAGAGCGAGTCCAACCCCAGGATGGATAGGCTCTCGCTTCCGTCCAAAGGACGATCAACGGAAAGAATATCGCCAAGGATCTGTGCCAGTTCTGTATTCATGCTTTCGCCTTCTCGAAGTCCCGCGAAACTTGCCCGCTAGATGAGTTCCATCTCAACGTATGAGCCAACGGGGCAGGTGGCCTGAAGGCCCTTCGGCGGAGATGCAATCTTGACCAGCACGTAGGCGACGCTGCTCTTAGCGTCCGGCTTAGAGGAGATGACATCGATTGCGGGGTACATTCCGATGCTTGTGAGTGGCGACGGGGACACGGACACGACCTCGCCACGATATTTCGAACCGCCAACTTCCACGCGTACCGCGTCACCGAGCCGCCATCCGCGTCTCTGCTGTCTCTCGGGTATTACGCCAAGGGCGTATGGGTGGTGACAATCCACAAGCGATGCGAGCCTTTCGCCGGCGGGGACCTCGCTTCCGCTCCCGACCAGCACGGTATTTATCCGTCCGCTTTGGCCGGCCACTAAAGTCGCCTTTCGAAGTCCGTTGCTCGCGGAGGCGAGAGCAGCCTCCGAGTCCAGCAATGTCCGTAGATGCTTCTTCGCGGACGCGAGATCCAAGGCGGCGCTCTGCATTTCTCGCTTGGTCGCCAACACAGCACCTTCGAGAAGACCCAGTTTCGGGCCGGAGTCGTCATCAAACCCAATATCGATCTCGGCACCATTTTTGACCGCAGTTTCGGAGGCCCAGTCTCGCTCCAGCTTTTCTTTCCGCTCTTCTGCGGCCCGCAATTCATGGTCGGCGCGCGTGATCGCGGTGTGGGAGTAGAACCCGGCCTCTTCAAGCAGCCGTCTAGAGGCCAGATCAGTCCGCAGCGCGTCGATCTCAGCCTCGCCCTCCCGTACGGCCGCGGCGGCAGCCTGGGTCCTCTCCCTCAGTACGGCTCTCTTGAGGCCGCGCGCCAAGACCAGCTTGCGCTGCTGCTCCGCCTGTGTCTGCTCCAAGGCGCCAAGTCGTGCCGTTGCCTTATTGACATCGTCCTCCGCGATGGCGACCTCGCGCTGCAGAGCTATTAGCTGCCTCGAATCAAAGTGCCCGTCGACGATTTCCATTAGCGGACTTCCGCCATCGACGAAGGCGCCGGGTCGCAATTGGGGGATCTACGCCGGAACCCCAGAAAATTCCGTCGTTCCACATTGTGAACATTAATCGGCTTATTCCAGCCGAAGAATGTTGGAGCGACGTCCGGTGAGT
>NZ_JBNBPL010000047.1:0-7859 GCF_059412425.1 Pantoea sp. CFCC18177 | reverse complement strand
GCTGATACGAACGGACTCTTCGCCCTCGGAGATTTCCAGCTCGGAGATGCCAGACTCTTCAACCAGTTCGATCAGTTTCTTAATTTTACGAATATCCATGACACGCTTTTCCTACACGTTAATAACACGCAGCAGTTATAGCAGAGCACCCAAGGGTGCAGGACATAGGGAGTTCAGTTGGGGATATAAGGAAAAGGTGGCGGAATGCAGAACAGCAATAACAAAGTGGAATGTTTCCAGGGGGTGAACAAGGCGTATCGAAATACGCCCCGCGTCTCGATAGTCGCTACTTTTTCAGGCTAATTTCCTGCAAGGCTTCCCACAGCCGCGCTTTATCACTCTCAGCCAAATGCGTTTGATTAAGCGAGTGCAAAAAGGAAGGCTTGTCGGTGAAATGCTCACCTCGGGCTAGCTGCGTGCTAATGCCGCTGAGAATGCTGGCACTGAGCACATTAATTTTTGTCCTGACCTGGTCAAGTGGCAGTGGTTGCCAACCCTGTTCAGGGGTAGAGAGCCAGTCAGCGCGATAGCGATATTGGATGGCTTTCGCTGCATCCATCTGTGCCTGCACAAAAGGTTTGACCGACTCCCCTGCTAAGCCCAGTTTTTCAGCCTGTTGCACCGCACTGGCGAGCACTTTGTCTTCCTGCGGTAAATCTTCGATAGCAAGATGGTTGGCCGCTTTATAACCGGCAACATCCTTCATATAAGACAAGCGCTGATTAATTAATGACGCGACATCACTGTTTGTCACGGGTGCAGCCAGCACCGTTGCAGAACATGACAAGCCAATTAACAAAATGATTTTACTAAAGTATTTACGGTCCATATCACTTTACCTCGTTATCCATGAGTCACATTGCGCGAATAATGTAGCTTTTTTTTCTGATCACCGAAACTTTCCCGCAACCTGCAGCGAACTGTACTAGTGAAACATCCAAACCGGACCTCCCTTAAGATCGCAGGAGCAGATAATGAAATCGTTCAAAACCCTCGTTTGTACTCTGAGCATCACGGCCGCACTGGGCCTCTCTGCCACCGCATTCACCGCCAACGCCGCTCTGCCGGTTGGCGCTAGAGCACCGGATTTCGAGCTGCAAGCCGCCTTGGCCGGCAAGCCAATGACCTTCTCACTTCAGAAAGCCTTACAGAAAGGCCCCGTGGTGCTCTATTTCTTCCCAGCCGCCTTCAGTAAGGGCTGTACGCTTGAGGCTCATGACTTTGCCGAAGCCACGGATAACTTCACCAAAATGCACGCCACGGTGATTGGTGTCACGGCCGGGAATACCGATCAGGTCAGTGACTTCTCTAAACTGGAGTGTCGCGACAAATTCGCGGTAGCTGCCGATCCAGGGGCCAAAATCGCGGCACAGTATCAAACCACGATGGAAATGAAGGGCAAAACCCTGTCTGACCGTACATCCTATGTGATTGCACCAGATGGCAACATTCTGCTGAGTTACACTGACAGAAACCCAGATACGCATATTGAGAAAGCGCTCGCCGCCGTGAAGCAGTACGACGACGCGCATCCGCAAACTAACTAAGCAAAGAGGCCAGCGATGTTAACCGCCATGCTGGCCGCCTTTATTGGCGGCATCATTCTTAATCTCATGCCCTGTGTTTTCCCGGTGATTTCACTCAAAGCATTGGGGTTGTTACGCCACACCGACAACGCAGCCAATGCGCGGCGTGAAGGTCTGGGCTTCCTGCTTGGAGTGGTCGTCACCATGATGGCGCTGGCAGGGGTTCTGCTGGCGGCGCGTGCTGGCGGGGCCGCCGTTGGCTGGGGCTTCCAACTGCAATCGCCGCTGGTGATTGCCCTGCTTTCTCTGGTGATTCTGGCCGCTGCACTCAACTTACTCGGCGTGTTTGAAGTCGGTTTGTCCGTTCAGCGCGTGGGATCGGTTGAAATCAATCGCGGTGCATTCTTACGCTCAGCACTCACTGGCGTACTGGCGATTCTGGTTGCCACACCGTGTGCGGCACCCTTTATGGCCAGCGCCATCGGTTATGCACTGGTGCAACCACCGGCTATTGCACTGGTGATTTTCTTCGCATTAGCGTTGGGCTTTGCAGCGCCCTTTACACTGATATCACTGTTCCCTCGTTTGGCGAAGTTTTTGCCGCGTCCTGGCGCATGGATGGATGTACTCAAACGCGGCCTGGCCTTTCCAATGTTCGGTGCTTACGCCTGGTTAGTCTGGGTATTGGCACAACAGGCGGGCAGCGCAGCACTGGCAACACTGCTTGCAGCCTCCGTGGTGGTAGCCTTTGCAGGCTGGCTGTATGGTATGGCACAGCATCGACGCTTTGCAGGTAAAGGTCACAAAGCGCTGTTCGCGGTGACCGCCGTGCTGATAGTCGCCGTGCTCGCGCCGCTGCCACAACTCATAAAACCAGGTGCGGGCCTGGCGGGTGATCAGGTCACCGCGCAGCTCACTAAAGAGAAGTGGACGCCGCAGGCTGTTGCAGCGCAACGCGGGCACGGTAAAGCGATCTTTGTCGATTTCACCGCATCCTGGTGTATTACCTGTCAAGTGAATGAGAAAACTTCACTCTCGACGCAGGCGGTTAAAGACGCACTGGCAAAAACCGGTACGCTGTATATGGTGGCTGACTCCACTAAATTTAACCCCGACGTCGATGACGCCATGAGCGAGTTTGGTCAGGGCGGATTACCGATGTATCTGGTTTACCCCGCCGATGGCGGACCGCCAAAAGTGTTACCGCAAGTGCTGACCCCGAGCATTGTGGTGAACGCACTGCAGGCGGCCAGCAGTAAGGCGTAAAAGCAACAAGGCGGATTATGCAAACAAGCGATAGCGCGCGCGAAAGTTGGCCCGCGCTAATGGAACAGGCGCAGGCGGGCAACCAGCTCGCCTACACCCGACTGCTGAAAGCACTGGTGCCGGTGATTCGTGGGCAAGTACGCAAACAACTCACCGAAGAAGCATTAGTGGAAGATGTGATTCAGGATGTGCTGTTAACGGTGCATCGGGTGCGTCACACCTATGATCCTGCATATCCGTTTTTACCCTGGTTGATGGCGATCATCTCCGCACGTGCTGTTGATGCGTTGCGGCGACGTGGGCGCTATCAGCAGTGGGAAGTTCATGAAGAGACATTGACGGAATCCGCTCCCGCGCCAGAGGGGGCAACGCTGGAGACGCATGAGGAGTTGGCCGGCTATTTGCGCCAGCTCCCCTCACGCCAGCGCGAAATCGTCGAACATGTCCATCTGCGCGAAATGAGCTTGTCAGAAGCCGCCGCGCATAACAATTTAAGTGTGGCTGCGGTGAAATCGCTGCTGCACCGCGCGCTGAGCAATCTGCGTCGCTTTGGAGCACACCATGAATAATCACGACCTGTTAATCGAAAAACTCGGCCGCGAAATGCAGCCCGTCAAACCCACTCTTCGCACCGGATGGCGCGTGCTGATGTGGTTGGCGCTGGCATTGCCGTGCGGCATCGCCGCCAGTTTACTGGTAGAGCGGACGCTCACCGACTGGTCGCAACCCGGCGCGATGCGCGCGATTGTGCAGCTGGTGCTGGCATTTATTCTCGGGCTACTGGCGATTCGCAGCGCATTTAATATGAGCATCGCCGGGCGCCACAGCAGCAGTTGGAAGGTCTTGCTGCCCCTCGGCATGCTATGGTTAGGCCTGAGTATGAGCAGCATTCCTCATGCGGTGATTGAGCCACACGACAATGACAGTGCGCGATGCTTTACGTTCCTGTTGGTGGTCAGCACGCCGATGATGGTGTTGATGATCGCCAGCTTGCGCCGCACTCGCGCCTTACACCCGGTGCGCAGTCTGGCGATGGCCGGATTGGGTGTCGCCTGTATGGCCGTAACAATGTTGGCTTTCTGCCATCCTGTCCATCTACACGCAATGGATTTCCTCATGCATCTGGCCGCTATTGTGGTCATCGTGGCGATGACGGTGCTATTAGGGAAACGCTGGGTGAGATTGGGGTAGATAAGATGTCGCCTTCCACCTGACACAAGAGTGGCAAGGCGATCAGTGGGGGAAAATGATGACTGAGCAGCAATTTACGCGTAAGGGCATCAGCCAGCGATAATCCTTCAACAGCCATCGCAACATGGCTGTTGAAGGCGTATATCATTAGCCAGCCAAACGCTGCACCTCCGCCCACACCCCGGCATCCACCGGGATGCCCTCTTTTTGATTACGAATGCGCGTGGCCTTTTGTCGCTCACCGGGCCAGGTCACGCGACTAAATCCTTCAGCCACCGTTGAACCATTAACATACTGCTGAATAGTCTCCGCCAACTGATCACAGAAGTTTTGCCCGCTTATCTGAGCAGGGTCGAACACCATAAATATTTGGCTGGCACCGGTGCAGCTGCCTTGCTGAATCCTGTCGATCTCCGCTGTGCAACTGCCACCCGATAACAGCGCAGCCATCGCATCAAGTAATATAGCCAAGCCTGACCCCTTCCAGTATCCGGTAGGTAAAATGCGCATTGAGGCTTCGATAGGCGCAGGATCGCAGGTTAAGTTGCCCTGCGCATCAAATCCGCCAGCATAGGGTAATTGCGCGCCTTGCATACGCGTGACCTGTAACTTGCCGTAGGAATATTGCGACATCGCCATATCCAACACCAAAGGCCCCTCTTTGCCCGGTACCGCCATCACAAACGGGTTGTTGCCCAATCGCGTATCTTTGCCACCCCACGCAGGCATGCAGGATTCGGTGTTGGTCCAGCAAATCGCTGCCATACCCTGTTCGGCAGCGCGCCAGCCGTAAGTTCCACCGCGCATCCAGTGTGTTGTGTTGCGCATTGCCACCAGCCCCATCCCCTGTTCACGCGCCAGTTCAGAGGCTCGATCGACAGCGCGAATCGCATTGGTAATACCGGGTCCACGCTGTCCATCCCATATCTCCATCGCAGACAGGCTTTTCACCCTTTCGGGGATTGCACTCCCGACTACCCATCCCTTGTGCAGATAGTCGACAAAACGGGCCACACGGTTCAGTCCATGAGAAGGGATGCCATCACAACTGGTCTCGGTATGAATGCGCGCACACAGCGCCGCTTGTTTTGCATCCAGACCAGCGTTTAAAAACGCTTTCTCAATAGTGCCCTGCATGACTTCAAAGGTTATGCGTGTCATGTTGCTGATCTCCTTTAGCCGTGAAAGTGTCTGCGCGCGGATCGATGCGCTTCATAATGTCGTTTTTGCCCCATAAACTGGCCCACGGCCAGCCGGTGAGTTTTTCCGCTACGATGCGCGTTTCGAAGCTGGCTTCTGCCGGGTTACCGCCGGCATGGCGGCGTTGGATCTCTGCTATCAACAATGCATGGTTATGACGGTTCAGGCTGAAACCACGCGCACTGAATAATCCAACCGCGAGGAAAATCACCGCCCCCACACCAAACACTAAGGCAATCCCATGAATCGCTTCGGGGGGCTGACTTACCGTGCCCTTTCCGGCGAAGCCATAGGCTTGTAATACCAACCCGACAATAAACAGAGCCACCGCCTGTATGGCTTTACGCACAAAGGTCATTACTCCAGCAAAAATACCCTCCCGCCGCTGACCGGTAAGCATCTCATCCACATCGGGAATAAAGCTGTAGATGTTCCAGCAGACATACTGAGTTCCTGAACGGCCCATACCCATCACAATGGCTGCACCCCACACCATCCACATTTCGGGGCTAATACCAAAGGCGTAAAAGCCGATGAATAAGGCTACGCTTGCCAGCATTAAATATTGCGCCAACTTATAAGCCGCGCCGTTACCAATATGGATACAGAAAGGAATCCAGGCCGCAATGCAGATGAACTGCACCACCGACATAAACGTCATGCTGTTTGCCGCATCGACCGCGTTATGCCCAAGGACAAAAATGATGTAATAAGCCAGCACGGCACCCAGCACATCAAGTGCGACATAGGCCCCAAGATACATACCAACATGCTGGCGGAAAGTGCGAACGTGGAAAGTAGAAATCAGCGAGCGAAACAGCGCCTTCATATCGCGCTTAAATTCGACGGGCACGGGCTTGTTTACGACCTCAATCTCACGCTCCCAGGTAAAGAAGTAGAGCCCGAAGATCACAATCGCAAACAGCGTGGCAAAAATAATCGCCATATAGAAAAATGAAGATGAGGCATTCTCGCCCAACAGGCCAATGATAACACCTGGCAACCAGGCTGCCAGAATACCGGCCCCCATCGAGAAGAACATACGTACTCCGGTCAAACGCGAACGCACATGAAAATCGTGAGTCATCTCCGCGGCCAGGGTTTCATAGGGTACGATGACGAGTGTGTAACAGGCATAAAAGAGAATGTAAGTAGCGAGATAGTACGTAAAGCCCATATCGCTAACCCACATCATGATGTAGCTGGCAAAGACCAGCGGCGCACCTATCAGGAAGAAAAAACCACGTCGCCCAAAACGCTGCCCCAGGCGGTTGCGCCAGAAATTATCGGTGACATAACCCATCAAGGGATCAAAGAACGCATCCAGTAATCGGGCAAAAGCAATAACGGCCCCGGCTTCTGCCGGACTCAAACCACCATAAGTGGTATAGAAAAACATTAGCCACAGGCCGAGCACGGTAAAACTGCCACCGCCAAAAACATCGCCGCCACCATAAGCCAGCATGTTTTTTAACTTGATAGGCTTTTCTTCTGAACGATTAATCATCAGCGGCACCTTATCTAAAAGTCAGGTGCCCATGATTTACTTTAGATGAACTACCATACAAGAATGCTTGATATCTTTTATGCAAATGATCACATTTCAACCACTAGCATTATTCGAATTGTGATGATTTAGACATTTTAGCCGTTAAATTCCTGCTCTTTCTCCGTCATGTTCTATGGCACAATTAATCATTAATTAAGTGTTTGATTAACACGCATCACGATTCTCATAGAAATATTTTTAGTGGGATGGCCCTTTTCAAAACGCCACTGGCTGACAGCGCGAATAACCGTGTCATCAAACAGATGATCGGGCGTCGATTCGATAATGCGCATCTCACTCACTTTACCCTCAGCATCTACGTCATAAACAAATGACACTTTTCCCTCTACGCGGTTTTTAACCGCGTAATAGGGATATGTCGGTTTGACCATATGAAGGATTTTTGGCGCCTGTATGTTTTTGGTGGGCGGCGTACTTGCACTACACCCCACTAATGCCAGGGAGAAAATGAGTGGAAACGATTTAAACATAACAACCTCCTGTTGTTGAGAATCATTCTCATGTTAGCATGTAAGCATTTCAACAGGATAGCGCCAGTGAATGGTCAACGAGGAGTAACAGCCTGTTGATGGCGCTCAAACTTCACAGATAAAGGATTAATCGCCCGTGAAAAGCATTGTGCTCATCTCTATGCCCAGCCCAACGTTGTTCAGAATGCCAGGATTTGGTGCCAATGGAGGACTATTCGGTTACTTTCGCGAAGAGAAATACATTGCTGCGGTGCAAAAAGCGATTGATCAGCGCCAACTTAAGTGGTGTTTCACCCGTGATACTACCGAGTCCGATATCCGAACGCTGATGGCAAATGATGTGCAGTTATTGGTCTGCGCACCGGGTTTGCGGTTTATGTTTTATTGCAAAGGATTTGATAAACGCCGGATGGTTTATCTGACGACTCTGGAGTATTTAAGTAACGATGTCCGACCGGTCATGCGTAAACTACGAGAACTGGAAGAGAGGTAAAGGGAGCAATTAATGATGCTCCTGACCGTAGGGTGCGCATTCAGGTACAACCGGGCACATGGGTAACAGATCAGACCGGGCACATAGGTAACACTTTTGTGCTCAGTCGATTCGAATAATACTTCTTTCTGCCCGGTCATAAT
>NZ_JBNBPL010000046.1:0-10748 GCF_059412425.1 Pantoea sp. CFCC18177 | reverse complement strand
CACCTGACCCCATGCCGAACTCAGAAGTGAAACGCCGTAGCGCCGATGGTAGTGTGGGGTCTCCCCATGCGAGAGTAGGGAACTGCCAGGCATCAAATTAAAGTGTGCTGATATGGCTCAGTTGGTAGAGCGCACCCTTGGTAAGGGTGAGGTCCCCAGTTCGACTCTGGGTATCAGCACCAGTTTTAAAGCGTGAGTTCGGTAAAAGAATTTGCAGTGCCCTGCGGACTCAAGTCCGAAGGATTTTACGCTGAAGCAATGCGGCAAGTAAGACGATGCGAAAGAGCATACTAAAGTATGTGACTGAGCAACGCGAATGCAGCAGTAGCGTAAAAGACACAGGACACGGCACACNAGGATTTTACGCTGAAGCAATGCGGCAAGTAAGACGATGCGAAAGAGCATACTAAAGTATGTGACTGAGCAACGCGAATGCAGCAGTAGCGTAAAAGACACAGGACACGGCACACAGAATTTGCCTGGCGGCTTTAGCGCGGTGGTCCCACCTGACCCCATGCCGAACTCAGAAGTGAAACGCCGTAGCGCCGATGGTAGTGTGGGGTCTCCCCATGCGAGAGTAGGGAACTGCCAGGCATCAAACACAGAAGCCCTGAACGAAAGTTCAGGGCTTTTTTGTGCACAAAACCCCTGAAGATAACGTGTTAATCCTTTGTTTTCCCAGAGAACTACCATCTGAGAGCTGAAAAAAGCCCCTGATCCTGCGAACAGAGGCTTGAATCTAACGCTATGAAGTTTAGTGGATAACCTGAGACAGGAAGGCGCGGGTACGCTCAGATTTAGGGTTAGCAAAGAACTCTTCAGGCGGTGCCATTTCGACGATCTCCCCACGATCCATAAAGATCACGCGGTCCGCCACGGTACGCGCAAAGCCCATCTCGTGCGTCACACACAACATGGTCATGCCATCTTCTGCCAGACCAATCATGGTATCGAGCACTTCTTTCACCATCTCGGGATCGAGTGCTGAGGTCGGTTCATCGAACAGCATGATTTTGGGTTTCATACAGAGTGAGCGGGCGATAGCGACACGCTGTTGTTGTCCACCAGACAGCTGGCCTGGGAACTTGTGTGCATGTTCTGCGATACGTACACGTTGCAGGTAATGCATTGCCAGCTCTTCCGCTTCTTTCTTCGGCATCTTGCGCACCCAGATCGGTGCCAGGGTGCAGTTCTGCAACACGCTCAAGTGCGGGAACAAATTGAAGTGCTGGAACACCATGCCAACTTCGGTACGGACACGCTCAATATTGCGCACATCATCATTCAAATGAATGCCATCCACCACGATACGGCCTTGCTGATGCTCTTCCAGATGATTGATGCAGCGTATGGTCGTTGATTTGCCCGAGCCGGAGGGTCCGCAAAGGACAATGCGTTCACGCGGTTTGACTTGCAAGTTTATATCTTTAAGAACATGGAACTGACCGTACCATTTGTTCACGTTTTCAAGAGAAATCATCATGGCGTCAGCCGCATTACTCATCATATTTGTCATGTAAAACCTCAGTGCGCATTACGCCCGGTGTGAAAACGCTTCTCCAGATACTGGCTATAGCGCGACATGCTGAAACAGAAAATCCAGTAGACCATCGCAGCAAACACATAGCCTTCGGTCGACATACCCAACCAAGTGGGGTCAACGGTGGCTTGCTGCACGCTACTGAAGAGATCGAATAATCCGATGATGATCACCAGACTGGTATCTTTAAACAGGGCAATGATGGTGTTCACCAGCCCAGGTATGGTCAGTTTTAGTGCCTGAGGTAAAATGACCAGCAGCTGTGTTTTCCAGTAACCCAGTGCCAGGGATTCTGCCGCCTCAGTCTGGCCTTTTGGCAGTGCCTGCAGGCCACCGCGCACCACTTCCGCAACATAAGCCGACTGGAACAGAATAACGCCGACTAATGCACGTACCAGTTTGTCGATGGTGGTGCCTTCTGCCATAAATAACGGCAGCATGACTGATGACATAAAGAGCACGGTTATTAGCGGAACGCCGCGCCAGAACTCGATGAATATCACCGATAAAGTGCGTACCACCGGCATTTTTGAGCGACGCGCCAGCGCCAGTAAAATGCCCAGTGGTAGTGCGCCTGCGATACCCACTGATGCAATGATCAGGGTCAGCGTCAAACCGCCCCACTGGCGGGTTTCAACCCGGTCCAACCCCAAATAGCCACCGTACATCAGCAGCCAGACAGCGATGGGATAAACCACAGCCCAGCAGGCGATATAGCGACCACGATTTGGCATCGATTTGAGGAACATTGGAATGATGGAAATCAAGCCAATGACCAGCGCCAGGTTAATGCGCCAGCGCAGCTCGTGTGGGTATAGCCCATACATAAACTGGCCAAAACGCGCGTGGATAAATACCCAACATGCGCCCGCTTTGGTGCAATCAGCACGGGTTTCTCCAATCCAGTTTGCCTGGAATACCAACCAGTTCAATGCCGGCGGGATCAGGCTCCAGATGATCCAGATACTGAACAGCGTTAATAGCGTATTCAGCCAACTGGAAAACAGGTTTTTGCGTGCCCAAAGCCAGGCTTTTCCAAGCGCATTGCTGGGTACTGGTGATGTTTCGTGTGTGGTTACAGACATAATGATCCCGTTCTCTTAACGCTCAACCAGCGCAATTTTGCGGTTGTAGAGGTTCATCAGCAGCGAAATGATCAGACTGATGATCAGGTAGACCGCCATGGTAATCGCAATGGTTTCTATCGCCTGGCCCGTTTGGTTCAGCACGGTACCGGCGAACAACGACACCATATCCGGATATCCAATGGCGGCCGCCAGCGATGAGTTTTTCACGATGTTAAGGTACTGGCTGGTTAAAGGCGGGATGATCACGCGCATCGCCTGGGGAATAATGACCTGACGCATCGTGACTGGATTAGGCAAACCCAGTGAACGCGCGGCTTCATTCTGACCATGTGGTACGGACTGAATACCCGAACGGATCACTTCAGCAATAAATGATGAGGTGTACACCGACAACGCCACGGTTAACGCTGCCAGCTCAGGGATCATGACAAAACCGCCACGGAAGTTGAATCCGCGCAGTTCGGGTACATCCCAATGCATAGCCGCACCAAACAACGTGTGGGCGATCAGTGGCAGCAGCACAATCAATCCTACAGCGGCAGGCCATGTACGGCGCAACTGTCCGGTTTTCAGCTGATGCTTACGGTTGAAGCGGAACAGTGCCCAACTGGCGAAAAGTGCCAGTGCCAGTGCAATCAGGAAAGGCCAGGTGCCGGGCGCGTATTCAGGCCAGGGAATATACAAGCCACGATTACTGACGAAAGCCAGATCGAAGGCATTTAATGCCTGACGAGGCCCTGGCAAATTGCGCAGTACGGCAAAATACCAGAAGAAGATCTGCAGCAGCGGCGGAATGTTGCGGAACGTCTCGATGTAGATAGTGGAGAGTTTGCGCAGCAGCCAGTTGTCAGAAAGACGAGCAAGGCCGATGGCAAAGCCAAGAATAGAAGCAAACACAATACAGAGCGCAGAGACCAGCAGGGTGTTGGTTAACCCCACCATAAATACGCGCGCGTAAGTGTCGCCTTCAGTGTAATCAATTAGGTGCTGGACGATGCCGAAACCGGCATTGCGCTCAAGAAATCCAAAACCGGATGTAATGCCGCGATTGGCCAGGTTAATCACGGTGTTGTGGATGAGATATCCCACCACAGCGAAAACCACCACAATCGCGATGATCTGGTAAAGCCAGGCGCGAACCGTAGGATTACCAAATGAAAAATCCCTCTTTACGGTTGGGCGTTGTGACATGTTGAAACCTCAGTGAAGAATACGCGTGGGCACCGCAGGGTGCGGTGCCCGACTGGCAAGTCAGAATTAGCGTACTGGTGGAGCGTACTGGATGCCGCCCTGATTCCAGAGTGCGTTCTGGCCGCGCGCGATTTTCAATGCGCTGTCTTTACCAACGTTACGATCAAACACTTCCTGATAGTTACCGACCTGCTTGATGATGTTGTAAGCCCATTTGTTATCCAGCTTCAGATCTTTACCGAAGTCACCTTCAGCACCTAACAGGTGTGCCATATCAGGGGTAGTTGGTTTCGCTGCCATCTGGTCAACATTCTTCGAGCTCACGCCCATCTCTTCCGCGTTCAACATGGCGTAGAGTGACCACTTGACGATGGTGAACCAATCGTCATCACCACGACGAACCACCGGGCCCAGCGGCTCTTTAGAGATCACTTCTGGCAGCACGATGAAATCATCTGGCTTGCCGAGTTTAACGCGCAGTGCATACAGCTGAGATTGGTCAGAAGAGAGGGTATCGCAGCGACCGCTGTCGAGTGCTTTCGCGGATTCGTCAGAGCGGTCGAAGGTTACTGGGGTGTACTGCATTTTATTGGCTTTAAAATAGTCAGCCACGTTCAGCTCGGTATCGGTACCAGCCTGGATACAGACAGTGGCGCCATCCAACTCTTTTGCACTTTTCAGTCCGGCTTTCTTATGGGTCAGGAAGCCGATACCGTCATAGTAGTTTACGCCAGCAAACAGGAAGCCCATGCCGCCATCGCGTGATGAAGTCCAGGTGGTGTTACGTGACAGAATATCCACTTCGCCTGACTGCAGCGCAGTGAAGCGCTCTTTGGCTGTCAGCGGGGTGTATTTCACCTTGCTGGCATCACCAAATACCGCCGCCGCAGCAGCGCGACAAACGTCCACGTCGATACCGGTAAATTTGCCGCTTGCATCAGCATAAGAGAAGCCTGGCAGGCCGTCACTGATACCGCACTGAACGAAACCTTTCTTCTTAATGGCATCCAACGTGGTGCCCGCATGCGCTTGTTGAGCAACTGCGAACAGCGAGGCAGCAGCGACCAGGGTGGAAAGCATCATCTTTTTCATAAAGCATCCTGTGTGGCGAGATCGTGTGTTGTTATGTTTACGCGCACTTTTATGTGCGCTTTTTTCTGTCTGTGGCGGTGAGCCATCCACAACTCTGCAAAGGTAATGCCAGGTTTGCAGAATCCTGAATTCACTGGAAAGATCTTTTAATAAACTGAAAGAACCAGAAAGTTATGGCTACTATGGCGCACCAAAAGGCAGCATGACGAGACGCCACGATCACAAATAGTGCAAAAAGTTTCACTATATGGAAGCAGTGTGAGCTATCACTCAGGACAAAATGTATAGGTTTGCAAGCTTACGTCTGAAAGGGTGCAGGATCACAGTGAGAAAGGGCTGGCGGGCGTTATGGCGCACAAGCACAGGGACATTTTAGGACAATGCGTTAGCGCTTAGGGTGACACAATATCACGGATGCAATTGCAACTATCGTTACCATATCCGCGACAATTGTTTCATGCGTTGTTAACGCAGGGAAACTATCTGGGCGATACAAACAAAAACGCCAACCCGAAGGTTGGCGTTAGCGCAGCAAAGAACAATCAGTTCATGCCGTATTTTTTCAGCTTCTTACGCAGGGTACCACGGTTGATACCCATCATCAGTGCTGCACGGGTCTGGTTGCCACGGGTGTACTGCATGACCATGTCCAACAGAGGCTGCTCGACTTCAGCCAGTACCAACTCATACAGATCACTAACATCCTGACCATTCAGTTGAGCAAAATAGTTCTTCAGTGCCTGTTTAACCGAATCACGAAGTGGCTTTTGCGTCACCTGATCCTGTGAGTTAACGGTTGAAACGGTCAGTACATCAGAATTTACGCGTTGTTCGAACATAGTTCTTTCAGCTCTTTATTTCGTTTACGCAAGATTTTCGAAGTATGCCTCCAACGCCTCCAGCTGTTCGCTGGCATCCTCTATGGCGTTGAATGTGCGCCGAAACTGGTCATCAGGAGCACTTTCCTGTAAATACCAGGAAACGTGTTTACGAGCAATACGGTATCCCTTGCGCTGACCATAAAAGTCGTGCAACTCCCGTATGTGCCCAATCAGCATTTGCTTCACTTCAGCCAGCGGCTTAGGTGCCAGCAGCTCCCCTGTGTCCAGATAATGCTGGATTTCCCGGAAGATCCACGGTCTTCCCTGAGCAGCGCGACCAACCATCAGAGCATCGGCTCCGGTATAGTCGAGCACCGCTCTGGCTTTATGCGGGTCAGTAATGTCACCATTCGCGATGATCGGAATGGAAACGTTCTGCTTAACTGTCCGAATGCTGTCGTATTCAGCTTGCCCTTCAAACAAACAGGCGCGCGTGCGGCCATGAATGGTGAGAGCCTGAATGCCACAACGTTCAGCCAATTGGGCAATTTCTACACAATTACGATTATCTTTGTCCCAACCAGTGCGAATCTTCAGCGTAACCGGTACATCGACTGCGTTGACTACCGCAAGGAGGATAGACTCCACCAGTTGCGGATGCTGCAGCAGCGCTGAACCTGCCATCTTACGATTCACTTTCTTGGCCGGGCAGCCCATGTTGATATCAATGACTTGCGCGCCAGACGCCACATTAATGCGTGCGGCAGCCGCCATATCATCAGGATCGCAACCGGCAATTTGCACGGCGCGAATACCGGGCTCGTCACTATGCACCATACGCAAACGGGATTTGTCAGTGGCCCAAACTTCTGGGTTGGATGACAGCATCTCGGAGACAGTCATACCGGCGCCGTTCTCATAACACAAGGTGCGAAATGGCTTGTCGGTTACCCCGGCCATAGGCGCAGCGATGAGTCGATTACGTAGCTGATATTGTCCAATGCGCATGAAAAAGAAGTGACCCTAACTGTTCGCAAGGCGGCGTATATTACGCATTTTTTACCGAAGATGAAAGGCCAAACTTTGAACAATTCGCCGTCAAAGATCATGGAAATCGGCCTGAACATAAGCTCATCTTATAATAGTCTTTAAAATTCAGTGCATTAAAAAAATATGCTGAAATTGTGAACAAACATTTTTCTTAAAACATGCACAAAATCACAAAATAAAAACCGCTACATCAGGTAATTAGCCAAAGAAATGACGGCAATGTGATTATTAATTGTACTAATTTTGCGAGCGTAGGGTACAGGTAGGGCTTTTCAAAGCATGGCGATGGCGAATGTCAGGGCTCAGCGCTTCAAACGGTTAACTGGCCAGCTTGGGCTGGCCAGTGATGAAGACTAGCGACGTACGCCGGTGATGCGGCACCACTCTTCTTTCTCGGCCACCGGGTCCAGCGCAAAGCGTTCGGCATAGGCTTCGCAAACCCCTTCTGCCTGGCTTGCCAGTACGCCTGACAGTCCCAGATGGCCACCTGCTTTTGGCAAGACGCTAATCAGCGGTGCCAGCTCGCGCAGTGGGCCGGCAAGGATGTTAGCCACGACGACATCAGCCTGCAGATTATCGGGCTGTTGGTGCGGCAGATAGAGTGACAGACGTTCAGAGACGCCATTGCGCTCGGCGTTATCGCGGCTGGCCTGGATGGCTTGCGGATCGATATCGATACCGATCGCCTGTGCAGCCCCCAGTTTCAAGGCTGCAATCGCCAGGATCCCGGAACCACAGCCGAAATCGATCACGGTTTTGCCCTGTAAATCGAGACCGTCGAGCCAGGTCAGGCACAGTGAGGTGGTAGGATGGGTACCCGTACCAAACGCCAGTCCCGGATCCAGCATCACATTAACGGCGTTTGGATCGGGCACATCACGCCAGCTTGGACAGATCCACAGACGTTCACCAAAGCGCATTGGGTGGAAGTTATCCATCCATTCGCGTTCCCAGTCTTTGTCCTCGATCTGTTCGATCTTGTGGTGGAAGTGCGATCCCAGCAGGGGATGCTGGCTCAGTTCGGCTACCACATCGTCCATCTCAGTTTCGGCGTCAAACAGGCCAATCACATCAGTATCGCCCCACAGACGGGTTTCCCCTGGCAGCGGCTCATAAACCGGGTTGTCATGGGTATCCTGGAACGTCACTGACACTGCACCGACATCCATCAGTGCATCGCTAAGGGGTTCGGCATTTTCACCGGTACTGTTAATTTTGATTTGAATCCAAGGCATAGCGTTTCTCTTTTATTCCACTGCAGCATTGCGCACATCAGGCGTGCTGCCAAACAGGTTGCCTGCGATAAAGGCCAACAGGCTTAAGGTCAATGCGGGGACGATAGGGTGGAACCCCCACAGTTCGATATTCAGGCTAGCGAGCAAGGTATAACAGGCCGCACCCACCACCATGCCGCTAATCGCGCCAGTCGCATTCGCTCGCTCCCAGTACAGGCCCAGTACCAGTGGCCAAAGGAACACCGCTTCCAGCCCGCCAAATGCCAGCAAATTGAGCCAAATAATCATATCGGGCGGATTCCAGGCAGCCAGCAGTAATAGCACACCCAGCACAAAGGTGATGCTGCCTGACAGCATACGCAAGCGTGCTTCATTTTCGCTGTGCTGGGGCGCAACACGCAGGTACAGATCCTTGATCAGCGTAGCGGAGGATTGTAATAGCTGCGCGTTAATCGTCGACATGATTGCCGCCATCGGCGCGGCGAGGAATATGCCTGCCGCCATTGGAGGCAGCACCGTGATCATTAATGTCGGAATGACGCGATCGGGAACGGTCAGGTCTGGAATAATGGCACGCCCCAGCGCACCCGCCAGATGCATACCCAGCATCAGGATCACCACCACAATCGTGCCGAGCACAATACCGCGGTGCATGGCTTTACTGTCTTTATAGGAAATACAGCGCACAGCCGTATGCGGTAAGCCAATCACGCCAAAGCAGACCAGCACGGCGAAAGAGCTCAGGAAGGTGGGATTGATGACATTACCCACGCCTTCTGGCGAGACCAGCTGCGGGTCGATGGTGCGTAGTTTCGTTACGGCAGTTTCCAGCCCACCGGCTTGGTGGATAACGGCAAACAGCAGCAGGAAAGTGCCGATCAGCATCACCAGGCCTTGCATCGCATCATTGAGTACGCTGGCGCGGAAACCGCCAAAAGCCGTGTACAGTGCGATAGTACCGCCAAATATCAGCAAACCAGTGTCATAAGGAATACCTGCCGCCGTTTCCAGCAGACGAGCACCGCCGATAAATTGCACCGTCATCGCGCCGATAAAGGCCACTAACAAGCTAATGCTGGAAAGCCAAATCAAGAGCGTGCTGCCATACCGGCCATACAGCATGTCATTTAGCGTAACGGCATTGTAGCGGCGGGCCAGAATGGCAAATTTTTTGCCCAGCACGCTAAGGGAAAGCCACACGGCGGGCACCTGAATCATCGCCAGCAATACCCAGCCAAGACCGTATTTGTAAGCTGCACCGGGGCCGCCAATAAACGAGCTGGCACTGATGTAAGTGGTCGTGATAGTCATGGCCAGCACGAAGCCACCCATAGAACGACTGCCGAGGAAGTATTCGCTCAGGAAGTTACCCTGGCGCTGCTTGCGCATGGCGAAAACAGACAGTGCCGCAATCAGCACCAGATAAGCCAGAAGTGGAAGAATGATTTCAGCGTCCATCATGGTCCTCCAGTGACATATCACGGAACAGGATGCGCACCATCAGCCAGCACAACACAATAAACAGCAGCGGTGCAAAGATGCAGGAAAGTTCGAACCAGCGAGGCAGGCCCAAAACACCGATTTCATCCCCACCTAACCAGGCGGAAAATCCCCAGACGGCAAGGTAAGCCAGCGTCAGATAAAAAGCCCAGCGCGCCTCTTTGTTCGCTTGCAAAAAACGCCAATCCATTATGTAACCTCAAAGGCGACAAAAATGAAAAAAGGCCGGATTAACCGGCCTCTGATTTGCTCTGCGCTGCCATTACTTCTCGTGCAGGCCGAGTTTTTTCTCCAGATAGTGGATGTTGGTGCCACCCTGCTGGAAGTTTTCGTCGGACATGATTTTCATCTGCAGCTCGACGTTGGTCTTGATGCCGTCGATGATCAGCTCCGCCAGCGCATTCTTCATACGCGCGATCGCCACTTCACGGGTGTCACCGTAGGTGATCAACTTACCGATCATAGAATCGTAATACGGCGGCACGCTGTAGCCGGCATAGATGTGCGATTCCCAGCGCACGCCAAAACCGCCTGGCGCGTGGAAACGGGTGATCTTGCCCGGGCTTGGCAGGAAAGTGTTCGGGTCTTCGGCGTTGATACGGCATTCCACCGCATGGCCGCGAACCACCACGTCTTCCTGTTTGATCGACAGCGGCTGACCGGCAGCAATACGCAGCTGCTCTTTGATCAGATCCACGCCGGTGATCATCTCGGTCACCGGATGTTCAACCTGAATACGGGTGTTCATCTCGATGAAGTAGAACTCACCGTTTTCGTACAGGAACTCGAAGGTACCCGCACCGCGATAGCCGATATCAATACAGGCCTTGGCACAACGCTCGCCGATGTTACGACGCAGCTCTGCCGTGATGCCTGGCGCGGGCGCTTCTTCGACCACTTTCTGGTGGCGACGCTGCATTGAGCAGTCACGTTCCGCCAGATAGATCGCGTTGCCCTGACCGTCGGCCATCACCTGAATTTCAATGTGACGTGGGTTCTCGAGGAATTTCTCCATGTACACCATGTCGTTGTTGAAAGCCGCTTTGGCTTCCGCTTTCGTCATGCCGATGGATTGTTCCAGATCTTTTTCGCTGCGCACCACGCGCATGCCGCGACCACCGCCGCCGCCGGAGGCTTTGATGATCACCGGATAGCCGATGCGCTTGGCGATGGCACGGTTTTTATCCATGTCATCGGTCAGCGAGCCGTCAGAGCCCGGTACGGTCGGTAC
>NZ_JBNBPL010000045.1:0-11138 GCF_059412425.1 Pantoea sp. CFCC18177 | reverse complement strand
TCTCAGTCCAGGGCATAGTGAGTCTCCTCTGCTATGCCAATTTATAACTGTTACCCATGTGCCCGGTCTAAAGTGTTACCTATGTGCCCGGTTTGCACCTTAATGCGCACCCTACGAAAACCGCTTACGATTGCCATAGGGTTGCCATTTATGGCGACCTAAGACTAAACGACTTCCTCATCCGCCTTCGCCGCCAGTAAATCCAGCAACTTATTCACCGCGAACCCTGCCGCACCTTGCGCCCACATACGATTGGACTCAGTGAGGAACTGCAGCGGTGTCATGTGTGGCGTCAGCTTCAGACGGTAAGTCTGGAAACTCTGGGTGATGTGATCGAGCAAAATGCGTGATGCCATTTGCGGCTCCATCGCCAGATACACCACATCGGGATCGTACGCCACGGAAAGGTTTGCCAGGGATATGCCCAGATGCTGCCCTGCCTCCGCCAGTATGGTTAATACCTCAGGCGTGGGCTGCAGGTCCAGATCGCGCAGTGTCTGTGGCGCCGCCTCTTTCATCGTCACAGCCACGCGCTGCAAAATAGCCTGGGATGAGGCAACATCCTCCAGCAACCGTTCAGAGCCATCACCCAGCAGCGAGACGCCAATTTCTCCGGCTTTACCATGGCGACCGCGATAGAGTTGACGGTCAAGCAAGATCCCCGCACCGATGCCTTTACCGAATGTGGCAATCACCGCTGACTGCGCATGCCCCAACTGACCAAACACCAGCGCCGCCATCGCCAGCGCGTTGGCATCATTTTCAATAAATACCGGCAGCGTAAAACGTTCTTCCAACAGGCGTGCAATCGGTACATTGTTCCAGCCCAGCGCGCGGGATAATACGCAAACACCGTTACTGGCATCCACCAGTCCGGAGAGCGCCAGACCAATAGCGCCGACTTTTTTGCCTTCCACACCACGCAGAAACTTTGCCAGCGCATCACCCAGCTGTTTAGGCGTCATGGCGCCGGAAGGGATTTGCTGCTCGCCGATAATATTGCCGCTGAGATCGGTTAAGACAATGAGGTTACGTTCGGCGTTGAGCTGAATGCCGACCACGCTGGCGTGATCTGGATTCAAACCCAGCAGCGTTTTGGGTCGACCCATTGAAACGCGACGCAGCCCCAGCTCCTGCACAATGCCGCCAGAGAGCAGACGATTCGTGGCCTGAGAAACCGTCGACATGCTCAGGCCGCTTCGCACTTTGAGATCGGATTGGCTGATCGGTGCATTTTCGACAATCAGCCGCAAGATGCGGGCAGTGACGTTGGGAGCGGTCATGGATCTCTTTATCTGCAAGTAAAGGGTTAAGCCGGTTGCTGACTGAACTGGCTTGCCAAACGTAACGCGCCGCTAAGCGCATCCTCCTGTGGCGGCACCAACTGAGCAACAATCGCGGCCGACAGCCAGGGTTGAATCGGTACGGCTAAGCCGCCCATCAGCGCCAGCTTGCCATGGCTGCGGGCCAACAGCGGCTGCACCATCTGCTCAATCTCGGCTGCCGTTTGCTGCAGCAGTGCCACCGCGTGTTCATCGCCCTGCTGCGCAGTGGCGAAAATCTCTGGCACCACCCGGCCCCAGTCAGCGGGCGTTGCCTGCTGTGACCAAATGAGCATCTGTTCCGGGCTGTGTTGATGAAGTGCCATGATGCGTTCAGTCAACGGTGACGCGGGCACGATCCCTTCCTGCGCCAGCAGCGCCAATCGCCGTGCCCGCCGCCCGAGAATCGCACCTGAGCCGTCATCGGACAAGGCAAAACCCCAGCCGCCCAGCAAGGTAAACTGTGTGCCATCCCAGGCGGCCCCCTGGCTGCCCGTCCCGACAATAAACACTGCCCCAGGCGCACCGGCATGTGCGCCCGCACAGGCGATCTCAACATCGGTAAACAAGTAACGTGCCTGTGAGCGTGGCTGCCAGCTCTGTAGGCGGGCGTGGACAGATGCCACATTAACACCCGCCAGCCCCGCCACCAGGGTGGTGCGATCACGTGCCTCAGCGGCTAAGCCAGCTTGCAGAAACAGCTCATCAATAACGTTTTCAACCGCCTGAATAGCCCCATCAAACTGCGACCAGACATTGGCAGGCCCGCCTGTGGCTTCAGCCAGCACACGACCGGCGCTATCTGTCAGGCGTCCACGACAGTGCGTACCACCGCCATCAATTCCCAGCAAAAGTGATTGCACGCGTTTCCTCCTGCCTGCCGCACACGGCATGACGCTTATAGATGTGCGAAAGATAGGGGAAAAAAACTTAAATCGCAATCACAAATAAATACGCATTCCCTATAGTTAATTAATTTTCATATAAAACATAAAGATAATTAAATTTAACAGTTTGAGATCTGGGTTACTGATTGACATTAGTTTTTCTGGCGTAATAAGTTAACGGTCAGATTATCAGCAGCCTGATGGGTCGGGCAGCTAACAGGCAACGGGCTTCAGGGGTACAACATGAAAGTGGGTATTATTGGTCTGGGCTTTCGTCTTTCCCATGTGGTGAAAGAGTTCAACAAAGCCGACGCAGAGTTCTCCGTAGTGGGTTACGTCGATCCAGCACCTGCTGGCTTGCCGAATCTTCACACCTTTGGCATTGATGCAGGCGTGGCATTCGACAGCGTTGACGCCCTGTTACAGCATGGTGGCTTTGATCTGCTGCTGGTGGGTTCACCGAACTTCATGCACCTTGAACACATTCGTCAGGGTCTGGCCGCGGGTTACACCGTCTTCACGGAAAAGCCGGTAGTGATCAATGAAGAGCAGACCATGGCGATGGCGCAACTGGTGCAACAATATGGCCATGAGCGGATTCTGGTGGGTCTGGTGCTGCGTTATTCCCCGCTGTATCACGATTTGCTGAACGCACGTGATGAGCATCGTCTGGGTGAAATCACCTCCATTGAAGCCACTGAGCACATCAAGCCCTATCACGGTGCCTTCTTCCAGCGCGACTGGCGTCGTCTGGAGAAGTATGCCGGCCCTTACATTCTGGAAAAATGCTGCCACGATATCGATCTCTATCAGGGGTTAGTGGGTGAGCGCCCAATACGGGTGGCCAGTTTTGGCGGACGTAAAAACTTCACGCCACAGCATGCGCCTACCGGCGCGGTCACGCCGCAGTCGGAGGTGTATCACGTCAAACCTAGCGGCTGGTCGAGCACCGATGCGGTGTTTGATGGCGATGCGGATATTGTGGATTATCAAACCGCACTGATTGAGTACGCCAACGGCGCCACCCTCGCCTTCCACGCCAACCTCAACGTCCCGGATGAGTTCCGCCGCTTCTGCGTTATGGGCACTGATGGCATGGCTGAGGGGGATTTTGTGCGTAACTACTTCCGCGTACACAACGCCCGCACTGGCGAACGCGAAGTGGATACCACCTACAGTGGCAATGCCTATGATGGCCACTACGGTGCCGATGCGCTGATGGCAGAAGAGATCGTGAAACACATTAAACAGGGCACCCCGCTGAAAGTCTCAGTCGTGGATGCCCTGGAAGCGGGTCTTACTGCGATAAAAATCGATGAAGCGCGAAAATCGAAAACCGTGGTGGATATGACAGAGAGCTGGAAACAATTTGACGCCAGCCTGGGGAAAACCGCGACCGTTTAATCAGCGCGAGTATGGGTGGGCAGCGACGGGCGGCCTGAGGGCCGCACCTTACCAACCGCATCCCACAAACCGCAAAGGATAATAACCCAAGAGCGCACCTTGGTACGCCCGACAGATTTAAACGGTTTCATTCTCCAGCTTCTGCCGTTTACGCAGATGAGGGAAAATTGTCATCCATACCGCCACCACCACCAGCGTGCCGATACCGCCGAGCGCTGCTGCTGGCACCGCCCCCATCCAAGCCGCCAACATGCCTGATTCAAACTCGCCCAGCTGGTTTGAGGTATTAATGAAGATGGCATTGACCGCATTAACACGTCCACGCATGTCATCCGGCGTATCCAACTGCACCAGCGCACCCCGGATCACCATACTTACCATATCGAAGCCGCCGAGTGCCGCCAGCGCCAGCAGCGACAGCCACAATTGGGTCGAGAGCGCAAACACCAGTGTCGCGACGCCAAAACCAGCAACCGAGCCGAACATGATCATGCCGACGTGCTTTTCCAGTTTATGACGGCTCAACCATACGCCCACCAGCAATGCCCCGACAGAAGGTGCACCGCGCAGCATGCCCAATCCCCAAGGCCCGGTATGCAGAATGTCCTGGGCAAAAATAGGCAGCAGTGCAGTTGCTCCACCGAGCAATACGGCAAACAGATCGAGGGAAATCACCCCGAGCACGTCCTTACGCTCGCGAATAAACCGTACACCGGCAAACATATTGGTGAGGTTCATCGGCATACGCACCTGCGGTGGGCGCTCGTACCGCAATCGACTGACCAGCACGAGAGAAATCAGGTAAAACAATGCCGCGACGCCATACACCACATCGGGGCCCGCAACATACAGTAGGCCACCGAGGGTCGGTCCGATAATTACCGCCGCCTGACCGCCGACGGAGCTGGCGGCCATCGCTCGCGCCAGAATCGACGGCGGCACCAGCGCTGGCAGCATAGAGGTAATGGAAGGCCACTCAAGGGCTTTAGCAACGGAGATCAGAAAGACCAATCCCCATATTTCGATTTTGTCCGCCCAGTGCAGTAGCGTCAGCACCACCAGTCCCAACAAGGCCAGACACTCAATCAACTGCCCCAATAAGACAATGCGACGACGATCAAACTGGTCAGCCAGATGGCCTGCAGGCAGAGCCAATAGTACAGAAGGCAAGAATTGCATCAGTCCTATCATGCCAAGCGCCATCGCACTGTGGGTGATGGCATAGATTTGCCAGCTGACCGCAACGGAGAACATCTGAAAACCAAACGATGAACAGGTGCGTGCCAACCAGAAGGCGACAAACGACCTGTGCCGCAACAGCGAATCATCTGCTGCGGATACCTGTGAACCCATAGTTTTTATCCCATCCTCAATCACTGTTCCGGCAGGCGTCATTGCACCAACCTGGTGAAAAGCCCTTTGCTGGCTCTCTTTATGTTTTTCCGGCCACAGAGTGCGGCATCTTGCAGGTACAGGCAATGGCTAGCCGTGCGCTTTAAAAACAGTTGCTTATCTTAAATTCTGCTAAGCATAGAGTTCTGAATATTAGCAGGCTGATTGTTTTCAACCGAAAATATCCAAATCATTCCGAAAGTTCCAATAACTATTTAATTATTACCGCTTCGCTGGCGATTATCTCTTTATCAGAGACAGCTAAAAAACGTGATCTTTTCAAACAAATCGGTCTATATTGGAAGTGTAAAAATCACAGCAGTCTTGCCGTCCTTATAATAATTAAGACGCTCCAATTAATTAATTTATTCGCAGAGATAAATGGAAAACAGTTCATACAATCCTTATGTTACTGAGCGTATCCGTCGCTTCGACGGCGCACTGACCGGTGTCTGTTATTCAGCACCCTTTATGCATTGTGAACAGGAAAGCCCGAGATTACTTAACGGATGCAACATAATTTCACTGCACAATCAGTTGCCCGATACGCCTGAATTAATAATCATCCCTTTAGCGGGAAATATACTGACGCGCTTTTTACAGGCACCGGAAATTTATTCCAGCCTACAGTCAGAGAATGTGCGTCTGGCAATCAACTATACCGGTTTACTTCAGCAGGATAAGGCCTTGCGGGAAGCAGCTCAGCATTTTTCTTTCTGGCTTTATGATTTGGCGCCACCGGGTACTTGCTGGAAGAATATTGCTTCATTTCCCTTTAGTGGAATAGTTCTGACTGATGAATTCTTCAACGATAATTATCTCAAGTTTAGCTTTCCATTTCTGCTTGGCTCATGCCGGGAAAGAGAAGCAGAAGTGATATTACGCACGCCGCAGCTATCCCTGCCGCTGGCGAAGTATGAAGACTTACAGCTTTCTGGCTGGCAGGAACAACGCACCAGCAGCGTCCTGATTGAAGTGTAAACGGTTACACAAAACTCCGCACCTTGGCGTTAAGGCCCGATCTCTTCGGGGAAAACGCTTTAATTTCCTCATAAAATGTCGCACTACTACCATTCCAGAAGTGCAATGCACTAAAAAAATCAAACCCGTTAACGTTTTTAAGATAAAATTTAACGCAAAGGGATCATCTGGCGTCATGGAAGCGCGCCGATCGTACATCTTAAGTCACTTCGTACTCTATGTCGGAAAACAACCCAATGCGTTGTTTTCTTTTAAGTTTATGGCAAAGAAAGAGGTTAATATTATGGGGAAAGCTTCCTCATCTTTTGGCGTGATTCGTTTCCTGACAGTGCTGTTCGCGCTGCTCACGGGCGCATTTATGCTGGTTGGCGGCGTTTGGTTAGCCGCCATTGGAGGTTCCTGGTACTACGTTATTGGCGGTGTGATTATGTTGATCACCGCTGTCCTGCTGTGGCGTCGTAGCGGCGCAGCAATCATGCTGTATGCCTTACTGCTGTTGGCTACGCTGGTGTGGGGTGTCTGGGAAGTCGGTTTCGACTTCTGGGCGCTGGCACCACGTACCGATGTGCTGGTGATCTTCGGCATCTGGTTGATTCTGCCGTTTGTCTATCGCGGCCTGAACCATGCGGGTAAAGGTGCTCTCGGTCTGATGGCCGTTGCATTGATTGCCAGCGTACTGGTTCTGGCGTGGGCGGTATTCCACGATCCGCAGGAGCTGAATGGTGAAATCCCTGCGGCGGCGGATAATGCCCCGCAAGCGCAGCCATTGAGCAACATCAAGGATGCTGACTGGCCAGCCTATGCGCGTGACCAGCAAGGCACCCGCTTCTCACCATTAAAGCAAATCAACAGCGGCAACGTGAAAGATCTGCAGGTGGCCTGGCAGTTCCAGACCGGCGATCTCAAGACCCCGAACGATCCGGGTGAAATCACCGACGAAGTAACGCCGATTAAAATCCGCGACACCTTGTATCTGTGTTCACCGCACCAGATTCTGTTTGCGCTGGATGCGACCACCGGTAAGCAGAAATGGAAATTCGATCCGGGCTTGAAGCCGAATCCAACTTTCCAGCACGTTACCTGCCGTGGTGTTTCTTATCATGAAATGCCTGCTGCCGCTGATGCAGCCAACACCCAGCCTGCGCTGTGCTCGCGCCGTATTTACCTGCCGGTAAACGACGGTCGTCTGTTCGCACTGGATGCCGAAACCGGTGAGCGTTGCCCATCATTCGGTAACAACGGTGAGCTGGATCTGCAGCACAAACAGCCGGTGCTGACCCCAGGTCAGTATGAGCCGACTTCCCCACCGATCATCACTGATACCACTATCGTGATTGCCGGTGCGGTCACCGATAACTATTCAACCCGTGAGCCGTCAGGCGCCATCCGTGGCTTTGACGTCAACACCGGTAAGCTGCTGTGGGTGTTTGATCCGGGCGCGAAAGATCCTAACGCGATTCCAGATGACGAACACAGCTTCACCATGAACTCGCCTAACTCTTGGGCACCGGCGGTGTACGATCCAAAACTGGATACCGTTTACCTGCCGATGGGCGTTTCCACTCCAGATATCTGGGGCGGCAACCGTACACCTGATCAAGAGCGTTATGCGAGCAGCGTGCTGGCCCTGAATGCCACTACCGGTAAGCTGGTATGGTCATATCAGACGGTGCATCACGATCTGTGGGATATGGACCTGCCGTCACAGCCGACGCTGGCCGATATCACCGACAAAGAGGGCAACACCGTACCGGTGATTTATGCCCCGGCGAAAACCGGTAACATCTTTGTATTGGATCGCCGTACCGGTAAGCCTGTCGTGCCAGCACCAGAGACGCCAGTGCCGCAGGGTGCTGCGAAAGGTGACCACGTTTCTCCTACTCAGCCGTACTCCGAACTGACCTTCCGTCCGAAAAACAATCTGACGGACAAGGACATGTGGGGCGCGACTATGTACGACCAGCTGGTGTGCCGCGTGATCTTCAAGCGTCTGCGCTATGAAGGTCCGTTCACGCCGCCGTCTGAGCAGGGTACGTTGGTATTCCCAGGTAACCTCGGCATGTTTGAGTGGGGTGGTATCGCGGTTGATCCACATCGTCAGATCGCGATTGCTAACCCAATGGCGCTGCCGTTTGTCTCTAAACTGGTGCCACGCGGTCCGGGTAACCCGATCGAACCCCCAGCTGATGACAAAGGTGGTTCAGGTACCGAAACCGGTATCCAGCCACAGTATGGCGTGCCTTATGGTGTGGAGCTGAATCCGTTCCTGTCTCCGTTCGGTCTGCCGTGTAAACAGCCAGCATGGGGCTATGTCTCTGCTGTTGACCTGAAAACCAACGAAACCGTGTGGAAGAAACGTATCGGTACCGTTCGCGACAGCGCACCGGTTCCAGTGCCGTTCAAGATGGGTATGCCAATGCTGGGCGGCCCAATCACCACCGCCGGTAACGTGTTCTTCATTGGTGCGACTGCCGATAACTATCTGCGCGCGTTCGACACCAACACCGGGGAAATGCTGTGGCAAGCACGTCTGCCAGCCGGTGGCCAGGCAACACCGATGACCTATGAAGTGGATGGCAAGCAGTATGTTGTCATCGCGGCAGGCGGTCACGGTTCGTTTGGGACTAAGCTGGGCGATTATGTGATTGCTTATGCACTGCCAGATGCGAAGTAAGCCTCTGGGTTAAAATGACAAAGGCGGGCTGAGAAGCCCGCCTTTTTATTGCTTCACGTTCTGCAGCTAACAGATGCGCAATGAATTGCGCCGCTACGGTTTTTTTAACACTCGTGCATTTAACAATGCGCATAGCGCCATGATCACACAGGTCGCCAGAAACACGGGCTGCATGCCGAATGCGCCGCCGACAAATCCACCAAACAGCGGGCCCGACACCTGGCCGACATATTGAGCCGAAGTCGAATAGCCCAGCATTTTCCCCACCTGCCCTTGCGGCACGTTATGGCGAATCAACGCCGTCACACAGGGCATCAACCCGCCCAGCGCCATCCCCATCAGGAAACGCAATACCACCAGTTGCCAGGCTTGGGTAATAAACGCCTGGGGAATCAGCAGCACGGCACAGGCAATCAGGCCATAAACCAACACCCGTCCATGCCCGACCCGATCCGCCAGTCGGCCCAAACGCGGTGCAGAGAGAATGCTGCCCAATGCGGCGGCGGCCATCACCACCCCCGCCGTGACCGTAATGGCATGTTCACTCTGGACAAACTGGCCGATATACAGCGTGATAATCGGTTCAATCGACATGTTGGCGAAAATCAGCAACATGCCTGATAACCACATCAGCCTGACCACCGGCAGATTAATCGATTTATCTTCCTCAATATTGCTCTGCGCCGCTTTTTTACCGGCTTGACGCGGTGCTTCTTTTAACAAAAAGGTGGTGGCAAGGAAGGCGAGGAAAATCACCGCACCGGTCACCCAGAAGGTGTGACGAATCCCGATAAGAGGTGGCAGTATCCCGCCCAGCAGCGGCCCCACCACGTTGCCCGCCATAATGCCGGATGACAATACCCCCAGCGCCCAGCCAGTCTGCTCTTTAGGCGTCTGCGACGCCACCAGAATGGTTGAGCCAGAGGCATAGCCACCTAATAAACCGGCTAACAAACGCAGCGCCACCAGCTGCCACGGCGCGGTCGCCATACCAATCAGTGACATGGCAATCGCCATCCCAAGGCTGGCTCGGATCAGCATCAGTTTACGGCCATAGCGATCGGCCAACTTACCCCACAATGGTGCGGTGAGCGCCGCGCTCAGGAAGGTTGCGCCATACGCGGCCCCAGACCAACGGGCAATCGCGGCAGGTTCCTGCACGCCAAGCTGCTGCACGTAGAGTGGTAAAAAAGGTAACAGTAACGTCATCGCCACGATGGTACTGAACGAACCCAGCACGCAGACACACAAGTTACGCTTCCAGTGTTGCTGCTCAGGCGCTAACACGGTTGAAGAGGACGACATAGTGATTTCCCTGTTTTTGCTTTTTTAGCAGGCTAACAGCGCTGAAGCGGAGAAAACAGGGTGAGAGGGATATTTGCCAACCAGCGCTGCATTGTTGCCAGATAACAACAATCAACCTTCACCTAATGTATTGATGAGTGCATCACACAACAGCGTGACCGGCGATGAAGGCTGTGGCTGCTCTTTAAGCAGTAAATAGCTGTGCAAGCGATCCATTTGCCACTCCGGTAACACCTGCTGAATTTCCCCACGCCCTAACGCCTCTTGCGTCATATACGCAGGCAGATAAGCAATACCTGTGCCCGCCAGCGCCGCATTCAACAGCGCCATGCTGTTATTGGCGCGAAAGCGGCTGTGCACGTCCAGCGCCAGTCGCTGTTTGTCGCGACGAAATGGCAGTGCAGCAGTATGTGCTGGGCCGTGGAACAGCAGCAAATCGTGGCGGGTCAGGCGTTCAGGATGATCGATGGCAGGATGCGCCGCCAGATAATCGGGCGTGGCATACAAGCCCCACTCAATCGTGCTTAATTCCCGAAAATTGGCCACTTCCGGCGGCCGGGCGCGGATCACGATCGCGACATCTGCACTGGGTTGTGGATCGTCACTGGTGGTGAGTTCGAGATCGACATTGATGTGAATATGACGGCGGATAAAGTCATTCAGGGTGGGGACCACGCACTGGCAACCAAAGGTGATGGGCGCCTGTAAGCGCACATTCCCGGCGGGCAGTTGATGCACCTGCTGCACAAAGGCATCGGCACGGTGCATCTCTTCCAGCATGCGAGTACAGAACGGATAGTAAGCCTGCCCCAACTCGGTCAGCACCACCTTGCGCGTGGTGCGTTGCAGCAGTTTGATGCCGAGCCGCACTTCCAGCCGGGCAATTTCACGGCTGACATGCGATTTAGATATACCCAGGGTTCGCGCAGCTTCACTGAAACTTTGCCGCTCTACGACGCGCGCAAACAGCATCATAGCGGTGAGATTATCGCTGTTGTCCATGTTCTCAGGCAGGTGAAGAAAGTGAGAACTGAAGATTATAACAATGTCCGACTGGTCGCCATTAATGGCAACCCTTATATCTCGATCATTCTCCTCCGGGTGCTATGATCCCCGACTGATCATCGGGAAGTTGCTGGTGAGATGGGGGCGACCCTTGGGCACTAAGCCTGT
>NZ_JBNBPL010000044.1:0-13363 GCF_059412425.1 Pantoea sp. CFCC18177 | reverse complement strand
TCTCAGTCCAGGGCATAGTGAGTCTCCTCTGCTATGCCAATTTATAACTGTTACCCATGTGCCCGGTCTAAAGTGTTACCCATGTGCCCGGTTTGCACCTTAGTGCGCACCCTACAAACCTATCTGATTACACGTTCGGGGCAGGATGCGTTTTCATCCAGTGCTCCGCAATCTGCTGGCGCGTACACACCCACACATTTTCATGCTGCTGGATGTGGTCGAGGAAGCGTTGCAGGGCACGGAATTTGCCCGGACGCCCCAACAAACGACAGTGCATGCCAATCGACATCATTTTCGGCGAAGTGTCACCCTCTTCATACAGCACATCAAAAGTGTCGCGCAGATAGACAAAGAATTGCTCCGCGGTATTGAAACCCTGCGGCGAGGCAAAGCGCATGTCATTACATTCCAGCGTGTAGGGAATGATCAGGTGCGGTTTGACGGTGCCATCCTGGCAGGTCACTTGCGTCCAGAACGGTAAATCGTCACCGTAGTAGTCGCTGTCATAACTAAAGCCGCCCTGCTCCACCACCAGACGGCGAGTGTTTGGACTGTCGCGCCCGGTATACCAGCCCGTAGGCGCTTTACCGAACAGATCGCGCAACACATCCACCGCCTGCTGCATGTGCTGGCGCTCAGTTTTGGCATCCATCCCCTGATAATGAATCCAGCGCCAGCCATGACTGACCACATCGTACTCGGCGGTTTTGATCGCCTCGACGATCTCGGGATGACGCGCCAGCGCCATCGCAACGCCAAATACCGTTAACGGCAGACCACGCTTTTGAAACTCATTATGAATGCGCCAGAAACCGGCACGTGAACCGTACTCGTACAGTGAATCCATTGACATGTGGCGATCGGCATAGCTGGCTGCACCGATAATGTCCGAAAGGAACTGCTCCGAACCGGCATCGCCGTGCAGCACGTTATTTTCCGCACCCTCTTCGTAATTGAGGACAAACTGCACCGCCACCTTTGCCTTACCTGGCCATTGTGCATGCGGGGGGTGACCCGCATAACCAATCAGGTCACGCGGATAGTTTTTGTTGAAGCTGTACTCTTTCTTTTCAGATACATCACTCATTCTGCAAATTCCTTAGTCAGTCCTCAACCAGCCCTTAGTTTAGGTGCTGAAATGCACCGCTGAGCGGTTTTTCAATCGGGTAATCCAAATCGCCGTGTTTGCTGGTGCTAAAGCCAAGCGCCACCAGCGACTCCACCATTTTTACCGCGGCACTGACGCCATCAATGACCGGCATACCTAACTCTTTAGTGAGCTCCTGCGCCAGTGACGCCATGCCCCCGCAGCCCAATACAATCGCGCCACTGCCGTCTTCGCGTTTCGCCTGAATGCAGCGCTGGCGTACCTTCTCTTGCGCCACACCGCTGCCGTCTTCCAGGGCCAGTACCGGCAAATCAATCGCGTGTAATGCCGCACAGTGATGGGTAAAACCATACTGCTGTAATAAATGACGCGCGATCACCAAAGTACGGGGCAGCGTGGTGACAATGGAAAAACGCGTTGCCACCAAGGTAGCGGTATGCATTGCGGCTTCCGCAATCCCGATCACCGGACCGCTGGCAAGTTCACGCGCCGCCAGCAATCCCGGATCGCCGAAACAAGCAATCACATGGCCGCTCACGCCCTGTGCTTTACCGAGCCTGACCTGTTCCAGTACGCCCACCGCGGCAATCGCTTCATCAAAGTGGCCTTCAATGGACGGTACGCCTTGGCTTGGGCACACCGCCAAAATTTCCGTGCCCGGTGCGGCCACCGCACGCGCCGCGGCGCCGATGGTTTCTGTCATTGCCTGGCTGGTATTGGGGTTGATCACCTGAATCACTGTCATGATGCGGCTCCTTTGTGACCGGAAAATAACCGGGTGAAATCAGGCAGCGTTTCGCCACTGCGCTCAAAGTGCAGGCTGGAAACAATGTGTTCAAAATGATGCTGTAAGGCCTCTGTAAGCGCCTGCAAATCTTTCTTTCGCAGCAATTCCACCAGTCGATCGTGATGATCGCAGCGACAACCTCGCTGCCAGGGCGCGCCATAGGCGGCAATCACCAGTGAAGAACGCTGCGTCAGGCGCGTCACCATGTCAGTGAGTACCTGATTGCCGGAAATCGCCTGCAGCTGAATATGAAAAGCGGCAGATAAACGAATGGCAGCAGCACCATCGTGCTGTTCATGCGCCTGCTGCTCTTCCTCAATCAAGCTGTTGAGCGCAGCAAGGTGCGGAGGCTGCACATGCGCCAGTACCGCCGGTAAATTTGCACACTCCAGCAGGCTGCGCGTGGCGAAGATGTCGCGCGCCTCCTCCACACCGGGCGTGGCGACCTGTGCACCACGTCTGGGCGAAAGCGTGATCATTTGCACCGCCGCGAGGCGTTGTAACACTTTACGGATACCGGTGCGGCTCACACCAAACACTTCAGAAAGTGCCTCTTCCGGCAATTTACTGCCCGGCGGCAGTTGATGTTCCACAATGGCGCTCAGCAACGCCTGATAGATGGGTTCGTCGCGATCATTCAGATCGGCAGCCGTTTTCTGGCCTGTTTCGCTCTTCATTACCTGCTCCGGCAAGTGACTGTGCACAGCACATCGTATACGTGAAATTAATTTTTTGTATACAAGAAATCAATTCTGGCCTGGATCCTGCAATACCGTTTCACGCAGTGATTATTCTTCCCATGTTGTTAGAGGAGCAGGTTTCATGCCAAATCAGTCTGAAGTGACCTCTGGGGTCAACGCCCATTACAGTCCACGTCTGTGCAATGAGGATCTGGCGCCCACCCGCGACCAGAACTGGTCGTGGTACAACATCTTTTCTTTCTGGATGTCCGATGTGCATAGCATGGGCGGTTACGTGGTGGCTGCCAGCTTCTTTACTCTGGGCCTGGCCAGTTGGCAGGTGCTGTTGTGCCTGCTGGTTGGCATTTGTATTGTGCAGTTGTGCGCGAATCTGGTGGCAAAACCCAGCCAGATGGCGGGTGTGCCCTACGCGGTGATTTCGCGTCAGGCGTTTGGTGTGTTTGGAGCCAATATCCCGGCGGTGATTCGCGGCTTGATCGCCTTCGCCTGGTACGGGATTCAGACCTATCTGGCTGCCAATGCGCTGATGCTGGTGCTGCTGAAGTTCTTCCCTTCCCTGAGCGGCATGACGCAAAGTAGCTGGCTCGGTTTGTCACAACTCGGCTGGTGCTGTTTCGGTGTGATGTGGTTCCTGCAGGCTATGGTGTTCTGGCATGGCATGAGCGCGATTAAACGCTTTATTGATGTGGCGGGTCCGGCCGTGTACGTGGTGATGGTGGCATTAGCCGGTTGGATTGTATACAAAACCGGTTTTGACGGTATCTCCTTCACGTTGGCCAGCAAGCAACTGAGTACCGGTGAGCAAACCTGGCAGATGATCACCGCCACCGCGCTGGTGGTCTCGTACTTCTCGGGTCCGTTGCTCAACTTTGGTGACTTCTCTCGCTACGGTAAAAGCATGGGCGAGATCCGCCGGGGTAACCGCTGGGGCCTGCCGTTCAACTTCCTGCTGTTCTCGATTGTGACGGTGGTGATCGTCTCGGGTACGCAGTCCCTGTTTGGCCGCATGATTACCGATCCGATTGAGACGGTAAGTATGGTCGGTAACGATGTTGCGGTGGCGATCGGTTTGCTGACGATGATTATTGCGACCATCGGCATCAATATCGTGGCGAACTTTGTGTCACCGGCATTTGACTTCTCGAACTGTTCACCACAGAAGATTAGCTTCCGCACCGGTGGCATGATTGCTGCGGTGGGCTCTGTGCTGTTGACCCCGTGGAACCTGTTCCAGTCACCTGAATTGATTCACTACACGCTGGATGTACTGGGCTCATTCATCGGCCCATTGTTTGGCATCCTGATTGCGGATTTTTACCTGATTAAACGCAGCAAGGTGTATGTAGATGATCTGTTCGATGACACGCCTAAAGGTCGTTACTGGTATCGCGGTGGCTTTAACCCGAAAGCGATTGCAGCTTTGTTGCCGTCAGTGGGTATCTGTCTGGTGATCAGCTTTATCCCTTCGCTGCATGCAGTGGCGAATTTTAGCTGGTTTATCGGCGTGGCACTGGGTGCGGGCTGTTATCGTTATCTGGCGCGTGCCGATCGTGAAGTCTCAGTGGCGGCCTATCGTCAGGAAGTGGCGGTGCAGAAAGATTGATAAGGTGGTCGCCATGAATGGCGACCCTACGTCCCCAAGAGACGTCAGGTGTTTCGAACGGGTTGAGAAAAGCAAAAAGCCGATGCATTTCTGCATCGGCTTCTTTAATGATTGGCGGAACGGACGGGGCTCGAACCCGCGACCCCCTGCGTGACAGGCAGGTATTCTAACCAACTGAACTACCGCTCCGCGCTTTGTTCCCCGTCGAGAACGAGGCGGATATTAATGGTCGCCTCATCACCCGTCAACGATTTTTCTGCCAGAAAAGTTCGTTTGTTGTTTTTTTCATCTTAACGCCGCTTTTCCACGCAAAATCATCTGCTTCAGGCACGCCACAGGCAGCTTCCGCCCTTTTTCAGTACTAAGTCGAGGCGACTCTCGTGTGCGACAATTTCTTCATCGCTCGCACTCACCACACGTAAGCCCGAACTGGGGCGCGCAATCCGTTGAATATTGTCACCTGAGCTTTGACTGCTTTGCTCCCCTTCGACGGAAAATGCCAGCGACGTTTGCCCACCGGTCATCATCAGGAACACTTCAGCCAAAATCTCGGCATCGAGTAATGCGCCGTGCAGCGTACGCTTGCTGTTGTCGATTTCGTAGCGATTACACAACGCATCAAGACTGTTACGCTTGCCCGGGTACATCTTACGTGCCATCGCCAGACTATCGGTGACCTGACAGAAGGTATCCGTTTTACCGATACCCCGGTTCAGCATGCCAAATTCGTAATCCATAAAGCCGATATCGAACGAGGCGTTGTGGATCACCAGTTCCGCCCCCTGGATATACGCCAGGAACTCATCGGCAATGTCGGCGAACATCGGTTTATCCGCGAGAAATTCATCCGCAATACCATGTACACCAAACGCTTCCGGATCCACCAGCCGATCGGGCTTGAGATACATGTGGAAGTTGTTACCGGTCAGGCGGCGGTTGATCACTTCAACAGCACCGATTTCGATGATGCGATGCCCCTCATAGTGCACACCGATCATGTTCATGCCGGTGGTTTCAGTATCGAGGACGATCTGGCGGTTATTTGCAGTGCTCATAGGACTCGTTTTATGTCAGACTTGGCGTTTTGTCAGAAGGAAGTCTACCAGAGATGCGCAAACAGGTAGAAATATTCACCGATGGATCCTGCCTCGGCAATCCGGGCCCTGGCGGCTTCGGCGCGATTTTACGCTATGGTGCCCATGAAAAAGAGTTCAGCACCGGCTATCGCCTCACCACCAACAACCGTATGGAAATGATGGCAGCGATTGTGGCTCTGGAAGCGCTGACGCAATCCTGTGAAGTGGTGCTCAGCACCGATAGTCAGTATGTGCGTCAGGGCATCACCAGTTGGATCCATAACTGGAAAAAACGTGGCTGGAAAACTGCCGATAAAAAACCGGTTAAAAATGTCGATCTCTGGAAGCGGCTGGATTTGGCACTCAGTAACCATGAAATCAAATGGGAGTGGGTCAAAGGCCACGCGGGCCATCCTGAAAACGAACGCTGTGACGAATTAGCCCGCAAAGCAGCCGGTAACCCAACGCTGGATGACATCGGCTATCAGGTTGAATCCTGATCCTTCACTTCACGAAACTGGCGCGTGGCGTTGACCGTTTGTCGCAGTTGCGCTTTGTTCAGGCTTTTCTTCATTTTGGTGGGCGTTAACGGGAAAGTCCTTTTACGCGCCACCACAATATTCAAACAGCCGAGCGCTGGCAGGTGCGCACTGATCACCTTACCCCCCTGATGATGCCATGGCACCACCTGAAAACGGGTGCGATACACCACTTCGTAGTTGAGTAAGCTCAGCCAGTCGAGCAGCCGCGTCTGGCTGAACATGCGTCCGCTCCAGGGCGCGCGCGAATGCAGGCCGGGTATGGCTTTGCTGACGCCCAGCAGACTGAACGGGTTGAAGCCGCTGATAATCATCCAACCGTCATCAATCAACACGCGATCCACCTCACGCAAGACACGGTGGGGATCCTGGCTCCAGGCTAGCGTATGCGCCATTAAACAGGCATCAATCGATTTCGCTTCAAAGGGTAACTGTGTGGTGTTAGCAATAACCTGCAGGTCATCGCCCTCAATGCCCACATTCACCTGATGTGATATGGCACACTGGCTGGTATTGATTTCGGCGCTGAGGCTGCCAAGCTTAAGCATATGAAAGCCATACACCTTTCCAAGATATGGCTGTAATTGCTGGCTGAGCGCATCGCGGAAGTAGTCTCCCCAAGGCATATCGCGCCAGGAGCGTGGTGCAGTCAGAACTTGGCGTGTTTTAGCTGGCTTCATGCTCTACCATCATCCTTTTTCTACGACCTGAGAGGTGTTTATGAATCTTACCAGTATTCCCGCATTGCAGGATAACTACATCTGGACACTGACGGACGATGACAACAATTGTCTGATTGTCGATCCTGGCGAGGCCCAACCGGTACTGGACAAACTCAGGGTTAACCACTGGAATCCGGTGGCCATTTTGCTCACCCACCACCATCACGACCATGTCGGCGGTGTCGCAGATTTATTGCAGCACTATCCCGATTTGGCGGTTTTCGGGCCAGAAGAAACCGCAGATAAAGGGGCAAAACAGATTGTCGCCGAAGGTGATGAATTTACGCTGCTGGGGCTAAATTTCCGAGTCATCGCAACACCCGGACACACTTTAGGACATATCTCATATTTCAGTTCACCTTATCTTTTTTGTGGTGACACGATGTTTTCAGGCGGCTGCGGGCGACTCTTTGAAGGCAGCGCTGAGCAAATGTTTGAGTCATTTCAGAAGCTTAATCAGCTCCCCGCTGATACCCTGGTTTGCTGTGCACATGAGTACACTTTATCCAATATGAAGTTTGCTGCGGCTATTCTGCCTCATGACCCGAAAATTTTGGCAAGGTATCAGCAAATTAAGGACTTACGTGCAGAAAATCGCATTACTTTACCCACAAAACTGGCACTTGAGCGGGAAATAAATTTATTTTTGCGCACGCAAGATGCTGATTTGCAAAAGGCTTTAGGGACTAATGTGACATCCGCTCCCTTATGGCAAACATTTGCCGATCTACGCGAGAAGAAAGACCGTTTTTGATATTTCTGGTTGTGTTGTGTGGACCCCTAACGTATAGTTGCTCGTCTTTTAAGCGAACTATTGACACACACATGAAGGCTAAAGCGATATTACTCGCCTCGGTCTTGCTGGTAGGATGTCAGGCATCAAGGAATGACGCCAATATCCCCGTACAGCATGCACAGAGCCTGTCTTCAGCTGGTCAAGGTGAAAATGGAAAGTACGGAGATCGATTGTTGTCGCCGCGATGGCAGGATGATGGAACAAGCCTCGCAGAAGATACTGATCTCTGGAATCACATTAGTGACGAGTTGAAGATGGGGATTCCGGAAAACCCCCGGATCCGCGAACAAAAAACAAAGTTTTTAAGAAATAAGAGCTATCTCCACGATGTAACATTACGGGCAGAGCCGTACATGTACTGGATTGTCGAGCAGATACAGAAACGTAAAATGCCGATGGAACTGGTACTGCTACCCATAGTGGAGAGCGCTTTTGACCCACATGCAACATCTTCTGCGAATGCCGCTGGCATCTGGCAGATTGTTGCACAAACGGGCAAAAACTATGGTTTGAAACAGAACCAATGGTACGACGGACGCCGCGATGTGGTGGCCTCGACCAAGGTTGCGCTGGATATGATGCAGCGTCTGAACGGCATGTTTGACGGTGACTGGTTGTTAACAGTTGCTGCTTATAACAGCGGTGAAGGACGTGTGCTGAAAGCGATTAAACAGAATAAGGCGCGCGGCAAGCCGACTGACTTCTGGCACTTATCGCTCCCCCGCGAGACCACGGTCTACGTACCTAAGATGTTGGCCTTGAGTGATATCCTCAAGAACAACAAGCGTTACGGTATCAAATTGCCGACCCCGAACGAGAGCCGAGCATTGGCGCGCGTGGAAGTGGGACAGCAAATTGAACTGACGCAGGCCGCCGATATGGCCGGATTGTCGCTCAGTAAGTTGAAGAGCTTCAACGCCGGATATAAAAACGGCACCACTGCGCCAAATGGACCGCACTACATTATGGTGCCGAAGTCCAACGTTGCTCAGCTTCGCAATTCACTGGCATCCGGTGATATTGCTTCCGTGCAGCCTACCGAGATGGCGAAAGTCAGCGCGGCAGGAAACAGCTATACGGTACGTAAAGGCGACACCTTGTCGGCAATTGCTAACAAGCTCGGCGTAAGCGTCAGTGCACTGAAACAGCAGAACAATCTGCGCAGCGCTTCAGTTCGTATCGGTCAGACTCTGACCGTAGGCGGCAAAGCAACGCAGTTGGCAGATAACGGCAACAGCATCACCTACCGTGTACGTAAGGGTGATTCTTTTGCCAGTATTGCAAAACGTCATGGCGTGAATACCCAAGACGTGATGCGCTGGAACAGTGACGCTAAAGACATTCAGCCGGGCGACAAGCTCACGCTGTTTGTTAAGAATAGCGCAACACCTGATACTTAATGCGCCGAAAAGGCTGACTTTTGTCAGCCTTTTTCATTTTCTGCGTCAGGATTATCCCATCAAACTTGTTCTTCACCGCCAGGTGCGGCATCAGCGCCCGATATGATGAGTGGAGTTAAATTCCACAAGAAGCGGATTGTGGTCCGAGGCCCGTGTCACCAGTACCGAGGCTTCACTGACTTTCATATCTCGGTAGAAGACAAAGTCTAACGGACGGCCAAACGCTTTACGGCGGTGGTCGTCCGTGAAGTTCACTTCATGCAATGTCATCTCTTCAGCGAAGCGATAAAGCGCATTCATACGCTGGCGGCTCCACGCGTTGAAATCACCAGCCATGATGACCGGCCCACGATGATGCTGGATCTGTTCGCCGATGGGTCCGAGCTGTTTGCTGTAAACATCCACGCCAAGGCTAAAATTCACCGCATGAATGTTCACCACCATCAGCATTTCCCCGGTCGGTAATGGATATGCGGTGACTAACGCCGATTTTGCCAAACGCAGTAAAGGTTCGCGCTCTCGCAGTGGACAGCAATACACAGGGTGCGCAGAAGCCAGCGTCATGACGCCAGAAGGATGTTGAGGTAAGACGAAGGCGGGGACCTGATCGGCCGCCAGATAGTTACTGGTGGCGAATTTGACCAACTCAGGCGTCGTCTGCGCTTCTTGCAGTAAGACCAGGTGTGCATCTTTACCAAAACCTTGCAGCACTGACATCCAGTCTGCCCGCTGCTGCTTAAAGATGTTCCACACTAAAACTCGCAACGCCGGATCCGCAGGTAATGGCGCACCGGGCGGCAGTGCCTGCCCCAGATGCAACATCGCCCCTGGCGGAAATATCCGCTCAGCAGGCTGACCCGCCACGTAACGCATTGCATAAGTTTTCTTTCGCACTTTCCCGCCTGGCTGATTGACGACTACGACTTCACCTGACAGTTATAGGGACTTTGACGCGGGGTTTCAATTGGTGTTGTTGATTGTCGCTATGCGTTTCACAGCATGGAGAGACCACAACCCGCCAGATAGCGGGTTGTGGTGCGTGTTATTGCGTTGCTAATTCCATCCGAGGTTTATCGAGTTGACCACTCAGTCGAACCAGTAGGAGCGCTGCAAACACGATGACCGCGCCAACCCAGGGCGTCTGTGCCAAACCATAATGCTCAACGATATGACCTCCCACTAAAGACCCCAGCGCGATACCGATGTTAAAGGCCGCGATATTCAGCCCTGAAGCCACATCCACCGCGCCAGGTGCATAGTGCTCCGCCTTTTGCACCACATACACTTGCAGACCTGGCACGTTGGCAAAGGCAAAAATCCCCATCACCAAAACCGTCGCCAGCGCCAGATAGTGCATGCTCGCCGTGAACTGGAACACCAGCAGCAACGCCGCAAGTGCAGTAAAAATCAGCGTCAAGGCATGTACTGCCCCACGGCAGTCGGCCAGCTTGCCGCCCCAGATATTGCCGATAGCCACTGAAATCCCATATCCCAACAAGATTATACTTACCGCTGAAGGAGAGAATCCAGCCAATGACTGCATCATGGGTGCCAGGAAAGTAAAAGCGGTAAACACACCGCCATAGCCCAGTGCCGTAATCGCGTAAATCAACAGCAGGCGAGGGTTCAGCATCACGCGTGCTTGTTGCGACAATGTGGTTACCGGAGGCTGGGCAATGTTACGCGGTATGAGCACCATGCTGCTGACCAAGGCGATCACGCCCAGTAGCGAAACCGCGAGGAAGCTTTCACGCCAGCCAAAATGCTGTCCAATTAACGTGCCTAATGGCACACCTGTCACCAGCGCCACGGTAAGACCACCAAACATAATCGCGATGGCGCTGGCCGCTTTCTCTTTGCTGACCAGGCTGGTCGCAATCGTCGAGCCTACAGAGAAGAAGACACCGTGGGCTAAACCCGTTAACAACCGAGCAATGATCAACGTCTCATAGTTTGGTGCCAGCCATGCGACCAGATTGCCTATCGTAAAGAGCGCCATCAGGCCCATCAGTAGTTGTTTACGCGGCAGTTTGCCCGTTAAGGCCGTTAGCACCGGTGCCCCCACTGCCACACCGAGTGCATAGATAGAGACCAGCATTCCCGCTGAGGGCAGCGTAATGCTGAGTTGTTCAGCAATCGTCGGAATCAGTCCGACGATGACAAATTCAGTGGTTCCGATAGCGAAGGCGCTGATGGTCAGCGCCCAGAGTGCAAGTGGCATGATTGACTCCCAATAATGTTTTGATGGGCGCCATTATCGACTCGTGCTTTAATGACAAAAAGGTGCAAAGTAACAATAGACTTTTGCTGTGGAGAGCATAATGAAGGCATCGTCGGATGAACTTAAGGTGTTTATTGCCGTTGTCGAAAGTGGCAGTTTCAGCCGTGCTGCAGAGCAATTACAGATGGCGAATTCGGCAGTCAGTCGTACGGTAAAAAAGCTAGAGAGTAAACTGGGAGTTGCCTTGCTGACGCGCACAACACGTCAGTTGGCACTCACGCATGAAGGAGAACATTACTTCCGCCGCGTACAAAAACTGATGCAGGAGATGTCGACAGCAGAAAATGAGTTAGTGGAACGCCAGCTGGCACCGCAAGGCGTCTTACGCATTGATGCTGCTACGCCAGTCATCCTGCATTTGATCCTTCCGATGATTAAGCCGTTTCGCGAACGCTATCCAGACGTCACGCTATCGCTTATCTCCTCGGAGAGTTTTATCAATCTGATTGAGCGCAAAGTGGACGTGGCGATCCGCGCCGGTAATCTGACAGATTCAACGTTACGCGCGCGCTTGCTGTTTATCAGCTATCGCAAACTGGTCGCTACCCCGGCTTACTTAGCAAAATACGGGATCCCCCACTCCACCGCCGATCTGGCTCATCATGAATGTCTCGGGTTTGTCGAACCATTACGTTTGAACCGTTGGCCACTCTCAGACAACGGCCGTGATCTTTATGATATTGAGCCGGGAATGTCATCGAACAGCGGTGAAACAATCAAACAACTGTGTCTGGATGATCAGGGTATCGCTTGCCTGTCGGATTATATGGTAGACAGTGAAATTGCTGACGGGACATTTATAGAAGTGTTAGCGGAACGGCGAGTGCCAGTCGAGATGCCTTTTAATGCGGTCTACTACAGCGACCTGGGCGTCAGTCAGCGCGTGCGTGCATTTATCGACTTTCTTAGCGAGTGGGTCAAGCAACAGCCCTGGCGAATCCAGGGCTGAATGTTGAGGGAATCAATCCCAGTCTGGAGCCAGTCCCTCTGGGCTAACCAAACGCTGCTGGCGATCCAGTGCCGAAATGCGCGCCATATCATCAGCATCCAGAGACAAGTCAGACGATTTCATATTGCTGGCCAAATTTTCTCGCTTTGTTGAAGAAGGAATGACCGCATAGCCTGATTGCATCGCCCAGGCGAGCACAATCTGTGCCGATGTAGCCTGATGCTTATTGGCAATGTCCTGGATAGTGGCATCCTTCAACGCTTCCCCGTATGCCAGCGTCATATAAGACGTGATATGCAATCCTTGCTGCTTCGCGAACGCAACCACTTCTCTGTTCTGTAAGAATGGATGCAGTTCAATCTGGTTGGTAGCGATGTTCTCAATACCTACCGTTGCAATGGCTTCTTTCATCAGCGCAATCGGGAAGTTTGAAATGCCAATCTGGCGTGTCAAACCCGCTTCTTTAGCCGCCATCAATGCCTGCATGCTCTCTTTGACCGAGACTGCAGCGCCAGGCGAAGGCCAGTGAATCAGCGTAAGATCAACATAATCGGTTTGTAGATTAGCCAGGCTCTGCTGAAGACTGGGTATGAGTTTGTCTGCTGACAGATTTTCGATCCAAATCTTCGTCGTGATAAAGAGCTCAGCACGATCAATAGCGCTTTCTGCGATAGCCTGACCAACAGCAGCCTCATTTTCATAGATTTGAGCCGTGTCGATCGCACGATATCCCAGTTCCAACGCGGTCTTAACCGAATGGATTACTACATCATCTTGCAGGCGGAAGGTGCCTAAACCAAAGGCAGGAATAGTCATAATGTCCTCATCGTAGAATGTAATGTTTCGATGGGATGCATTGTGGCAGTTTTACTATTGCTGAAAAATCCGCTTATAAGCACAAGAATATTGCATTTCCGTCAACAATAGGGCGGGAATTTTGGACATGAAAAAGCCCTGACTTATTAAGTCAGGGCTTATCAATTAAGTGGCGGAACGGACGGGGCTCGAACCCGCGANAAAATCCGCTTATAAGCACAAGAATATTGCATTTCCGTCAACAATAGGGCGGGAATTTTGGACATGAAAAAGCCCTGACTTATTAAGTCAGGGCTTATCAATTAAGTGGCGGAACGGACGGGGCTCGAACCCGCGACCCCCTGCGTGACAGGCAGGTATTCTAACCAACTGAACTACCGCTCCACCGATACTGTACTGAAGTCAGAAAAACGTTCTGATTTCAGGTGTTTCGCCCTTTCAGTGTCAATTGAAAGGTCACGACCCGATAACGAGTCTTAAATTAATGCCTGGCAGTTCCCTACTCTCGCATGGGGAGACCCCACACTACCATCGGCGCTACGGCGTTTCACTTCTGAGTTCGGCATGGGGTCAGGTGGGACCACC
>NZ_JBNBPL010000043.1:0-17093 GCF_059412425.1 Pantoea sp. CFCC18177 | reverse complement strand
GGTCGCCCCCATCTCACCAGCAACTTCCCGATGATCAGTCGGGGATCATAGCACCCGGAGGAGAATGATCGAGATATAAGGGTCGCCATTTATGGCGACCGCATCACATAGGGCGTTATAATAGCCCCCTGATTCACGACGTGAAACCGGCATGAAACTGACCCTCGATAACGATCTCACCGTGCGCAAGCTGCTGATTTTTAGCTGCTACATGGAAAGTGAAAACCTCGCCAGAGCCGCAGAAACCCTTGGGCTGAGCACGGTCAGCGTGCACCGCGCGTTGCATACGCTGGAAGAGAGTCTGCGTTGCCCGCTGTTTGAACACAAAGGCCGTCACTTAGTGGCACTGCCCGCCGCGTGGACGCTGCTTGAATACAGCCGTGAGGCGCTGGCGACACTTAGCCAGGGCATTGATGAGACGCAACGTACCGCGGGAATGGGGCTGGGTAATCTACGCGTGGGAACGCTTTACTCGCTGTCGCTGGAAACCGTGCCGCGCCTGATCATGAAAATGAAACTGCGCCGCCCGGAACTTGAGCTTAATCTCACCATGGGTTCCAACGAGTTGCTGCTGCGCGCACTGAAGGCCAATCAACTGGATGCCATCATCATTTCAGTCAGTGAAGCGGAGATTGATGACAAGGTCTTTGAACAGGTCGCGCTGTTTCAGGATGATATTTTTCTCGCCGTCCCGCCGAACGATGACAGCGAAAACAGCGATGACATTGATCTGCGAGTCTACAGCGACAAGCCATTTGTCTCTCTGGCCGAAGGATTCGCCACCTTTACCGGTTTTCAGGAAGCCTGTCATGTCGCCGGTTTTGAACCCAACATCATCACGCGCGTTAACGATATTTTCTCGATGCTGAGTCTGGTGCAGGCCGGCATGGGTTACTCATTGGTACCGGGCAGAATGCGCAAACAGTATGAGAACGATCTGCGCTTTTTGCGCCTGGCAGAGCCGTATCAGATGCGCCAACACATCGCCATTGTGTTTCCCCGCAACCGCGAACACGATCCTAACCTGCTGGCGTTAGTTGCTGAGGGACGCATGTTCGCGTTGAGCTTGCAGGAAAAAACTCAGCGCGTCCCGGCCAGCCGCTGAAACAAGCGCAGCGCCAACTCCTCACCGCTGCGCTCCAGGGCGAGACACTCGCCCTGACACTGCACACTTCGGGTTAAACCCGTCAGCACTTCGCCGGGTGGCATCTCAATCACCAATCTGACGTCCCGTTCTCTGGCTGCCACCATCGCTTCATGCCAGCGAACGCTGTGCGCCATGTTCATCGCCAGATCCTCAGCGATCCGCTCTGGCTGCCACAACACGCGCGCACTGCTGCCGCTTAAATACGCCAGATGTGGACGTTGCACGTTGATGCTGTCCATTGCCGCTTTCAATTGCTGTGCCGGTTGCGTAAGCAAAGCGCAATGCGATGGCACGCTGATCGCCAGTCGGTGCGCGCGCTGTGCGCCCTGCGCCAGAGCCTGCTGTGCCACGGCGGCCATTGCGGCATCGCTGCCGGCAATCACAATCTGAGTTTCCGCATTGATGTTGGCAATAAAGCTCTGGCGGTTATCCACCAGCGCTTCAACCTGCCCCAGAGTCATACCGCTGATGGCGGTTAAACCATAGCCTTGCGGATAGGCTTGCTCCATCAGTTCACCACGCAGCGCCACCAGCTTCAGGGCATCAGCAAACTGCAACGCCCCGGCGATGACGGCCGCAGGATAAGCGCCGATAGACAAGCCGCACACCATGTCCGGCTTTACGCCTCTGGCGATCAGCTGTCTCGCGGCTGACACCGCCTTGATCAACAGCGCCAATTGCACCGCACGTGTATGGCGTAACGCGTCGGCGGAATCCAGTTGCCGGAGTTCATCACCCAGCACCGCATGAGCGGTGTGCCAGGTTTCATCCCTTGGCAAGGCATGCAACATGCCAGCACGCTGGGTACCTTGCCCGGGAAAGGTGAAGAGCGTTTTCATGGGTTTTCCTCCGTCCAGGGAAGATCGGTCAGACGCGGGCCTTGCGCGGTTTTCAATAACACGCGCCCGGTGCGCAGCCATTCGTTAAGGGCAAAAGCCCCGACCGGCGTCTCAACCTGGGTGTCCACGCGACAGGGCAAACGCGCAAGTTGCCGCTGCCACTCCGCCAGTTCGTCTGGGTCAAGCGGCTGCGGCGCGCGGATCAGCAGATCAAGGTCACTGTCCGCGTGCAGAACGGGCAGTGACGTTGCCAGGGCAAAACCGGTGCTGCCGGTCACGCCCCAACACCAGGTCCAACGTTGCTGTTGCAGTTGTATCAGTGCCTGCACCGTGGGTAAGGCACGAAACACATGCGATGCAGCGCGATCGACCAGCGTTTCAGGCGCGTCAACACGCACCACATCTCGCGCCTGCACCCATCCTGCCGCGCGCTGATGGCGTGCTGCGCCACGCACGCCAATCGGGATATTGCCCTGCTGCATCCGATCACGCCGCACCACCACCGGCTGCTGTTCGCTCCACTGCTGCGCCACCCACGGCTCTTGAATATCGAGCAAGTTGGCATCAGCCTGTAGCCAGAGCAGATCGTGTGGGCGGACGTTCATGATTAAATTCCTGCAGTTAAACTAATAAACAGCGGCAGTGACAAAATCGACAGCAGCGAACTGAGCAGCAGTACCGCTTCTGCATCAGGTGACTGCACACCAAAGCGATTGCCAAACACCACACCAAAGAAGCCAGCCGACAGCGCAATCATCAGAATCGCAGTGATGGCTACGGTACCGTGCAGACCAAACAGCAGCACAATCCCCCACGCTATCGCTGGTTGAATCAGCAGTTTGGTTACAGTCGAGCTGATCACCATACTGTTGATTTTCAACTGTCGCGCCGAGAGGATCACCCCAGTGAGGAACAGGGCCGCAGCAGTTGCCGCCAGACCCAAAGGTTTAATCGCCGTCAGCACCAGGTCAGGCATCTTAATGCCGATAGCTGACAACACCACGCCGAGCAGCGATCCCCAGACAATCGGTTTTTTCACCGAACGCCACATCAACACGGGTAACATCGCCAGCGTCGAGCGCTGTGTTTCCCCGGCAAGACGCGCTTTTTCACGCTCCAGAATCAGCAGGCAGAACGGCGTCATTAACACTGAACCGCAGGCAATCGAGACCGCCACAGAGAGCGATGTCGCTGAACCTTCTCCCACCACGCTGCCAAGAATGGGTAAGCCGAGTGCGGCATAGTTTGGCAACGCCACGGTTAACGTCAGCACCGCGGCGTCCTGAGGCGATTTTCTGAAGATTTTGGTGGCGACAAAATAGAGCACCGCATAGGCGATCCACATCGCTAATGTCAGCACCACAATCAATGGCGTCTGCGCCACAATACCACTCCACGGCGTCTGCACCGTGGCACTAAACAGTGCTGCCGGTAAGGCAAAATCCATCACAAAGATATTGAGTAATGAGACGTTTTTGTTATCAACCATTTTGGCTTTGCCGGCCCAAAACCCCAACAGCATGATGATGAAGATCGGGGCGAGCGCATGCAGAATCACGTAAGTCATAAATCACCTGTTTGTTATTAAAAGAGTGAGTACTGACGCGATGGTGTTGAATTTATCAGTTGCCGCAGAGGCCGGACGCCGCGTGCGTCCGGCATACTGACAGCCGGCAGGTTGATTTAAAGATTTTTATTATTGGGTACTACCAACTGGCACGCAGACGTTCGCGGACCCGTGCCGAACTTTGGCGATTGGGTGCAGCAAGGCGTGATCCTCTGCCCGGCATGCGGCGCGTATCGTCAATCGCTTGTGCCAGGGTGGTTTTGACACGCGCCACATCATCTGCAGCTGGCGCATCAGGATTCGCGATGTCCAACAGCGACGACAGCAAGCCCAGGGTCGCGTAATTACCGATGTCATAGGCCATTGGCGGCACGCTGGCGGCCAGTTTTTCAAGCGCTTCCACGGTGCGTAACGTGATACGCGCCGCCGAGGCTTTGCCCATCGCATGCACCTGCACCGCCGGATCGTTAAAGGCAATCAACCGGTTGGCCTGATAGCCATGCGCCAAAAACGCACCGGACATCGCTTTACCCACGATCAGCCCAATCACCGGATGCCCGGCGAGCCGCGCTTGCGCATAGGCACCCGCAGCCCCCGCCAGTGCCTGGTGAATACCAAAGCCCTCTTCACGACGACCATATGCCTGACTTGGGACATCAATAACCGCAATAATCGGCCGCTTCACCGCATTGTTGGCGTCTTCAGCGATCGTATCCTGAACCACTTTTGCCAGCGTCCAGCCCTCCAGCAGGCCCACTTCACCCTGGGCGGCACGCGGATAGCGGTTGTTGGCATCCGGCACGACGGCAATAAAACGCGCGCTTTCACCGTTGAGTTCGGCGTCTGCCACCTGTACTGACGGGCAGAGTCCGTTGCGGCGTGCGGCATTGTCGGTGAGTTGGCTGAGCCACAGCTCACCACGACTGTTGTGTGCACTCATGATTTCACCTCCGGTGCAAAGACCTGATGAATGGTGGCCGTACTGGCCTGCTGTGCGGTATCGAAACGGCTGAGACGGTCGAGATAAAAGGCATAATTTTCGCTGCGATGCTGAGCGGGCACGCCTTGTGCTAGTGCCTCGTCAACCGCATGTTTAACCGCCTGCACGCCATCGTTGACCAGTGCGTCCACCAGACCACTTTGATAGCGAATCTCGCCGCCGGTCATGCTCCAGATAAATGGACGGTTACGCGAGTCATATTCATCAATTCCCGCCTCCTGTTCGATCACCTGCGGGCCGTTCAGCCCCAGACGTGCCTCTCGCGTCACAATCAAATGGCTGCACAGCGCGGCGGCAATCGACATGCCACCAAAGCAGCCCACGGTACCGGCGATAATGCCGATCACCGGCGTGTATTGACGCAGATCGACGATCGCGGCGTGGATATCCGCAATAGCGGCCAGACCGAGATTGGCTTCCTGCAAACGCACGCCACCGGTTTCCAGGCAGAGGATGGCTTGTGTTGGCACCCCGTTACGGTTGTCTTCCGCCGCCAGCTCCAACGCACCGGCCATTTTCGCACCGGAGACTTCGCCCATGCTGCCGCCCTGGAAAGTGCCTTCAATGGCAATCACCACGGTGGACTGGCCGTTCAACGTGCCTTTCATCACTACCATGCCGTCATCGGCCTGCGGCACAATGCCCTGTTTCTCCAGCCACGGCGACATCACGCCTTCAAAGGGATCGAGCAGTTCGCGTGCGCTGCCGCTGTCCAGCAATGCCAACGCACGCTGACGGGCACGCAGTTCGATAAAGCTGCTGTCATCACGCATGATTCACCTCCTCAAAGACCTGCTCGATGCGAATACGGGCAACGCCCGGCGTGGCACCAAAGTCATGGATCACCAATTGCCCTGCAGGCAGCTCGGTTAACTCCGCCAGGCGGCTAAACAGCGCATCCCAGCGCGCCTTGCTGTTGTCCACTGAAGTGGTGATGGTGATATTGAGTGATGCACTGCTGTCTGCGCGATACAGCACTTCCATATCTCCCGAGCCCACCACGCCCGCCAGCGCTTGTCCGCTGAGCATGCGACGTGCCGGGTAAGCTAACGTTATCTTTTCCATAGCAACCTCTTAATCATTGAGTGGCGATGCAGACAAACGGTCGATAAACAGCGTGGCGGCGAGTAAATCAGCCGCGCCGCCTGGCGACGCATTCAGCGCCAGCATCGCGCTATCCAGTTGTTCTAATGCTGCGCGGCCTGCTGAGGTGGCATACCCACCGGCTTGCAGCACCGCATGGGCACCACGCTGCATGGTTTGCATTCCTTCCAGACCGGCGCGGTTGAGGACGCAGGTGTCGCTGAGCGACGTCATGATGGCCATCAGCGCATCCAGGCGGGCGGCATTTTCCGCTGCACCTGCACGGCGGCTGCGCCACAGCTGCGGCAACGCCAATTGCCTGATGTGGGGAAAGCCCTGCTGTGCCTCTTCACGTGCGCCCGGAACCTGAAAACGATGTACGGCACGCAGCCCCTTGCTGAAGGTTTTGGGTGCCGCGCGGTCCGGCAACTGCGCCAGCTCTGCGGCGGTCGCGCACAGCACTTTGCTGCTGGCATAACCACCCTGCATTGCCGCCGCACTAACCAGCAGGCCCAACGCCCAGATCGCACCGCGATGAGTATTCACCCCGGCGGTGGCAACCATCATCTGGCGTTCACCTTCACGACCCAGACGGCCAATGGTTTCACGCAGCGCCACATCCGCCGGGCGCAGCCAGCTCTGCTGCGCCAGTGCCATAAACGTCGGTGTCAGGCTGTGCGCCGATCGCTCCATCAGTGCCAGCGTCAGATCCTGATGCGCACCGCTCCCGCGACGGTCCACCAGCCCCGGTTTCGGCGTCAGATTCACCTCTTCAATCAGGCAATCAGTGGCGTGCTGCGCCAGTTGGTGCAGACGGCTTTCAACCGATTGCGGCGCGAGTCGTTTCATTACCAGCTCCGGAATTTTGCCGGTGGGTTGTAGAGCCCGTCAGACCATTCAACGAGGTCAGCTACGCTGCCGGCTGCCAGCAACGAACGAGTGGCATCGGCACGGCGAATACCGAGATCTTCCGGGAACACCACCTTGCCGCTACGGCGCAGTTCAGCCACGCGTTTAGCATCAACGCCCAGTCCGATATCGGTAATCCCCGCCACCGCCGCCACCATCGCGCGGCGCTCTTCGAGATCCTGTGCGCGATAGAGATAAGCAATGCCCTCTTCGGTTAGCACATGGGTGACGTCATCGCCGTAAATCATCACTGGTGCCAACGGCATACTGGCATTTTTCGCCACCTCGATGGCGTCGAGTTTTTCCACGAAGGTGGGTTTTACCCCCGCCTGGAAGGTTTCGACCATCTGTACCACCAGCTTGCGGCCACGCTCCATGGCATCTTCGCCATTTTTCATCGCCAGCCAGGCGGCGGTGGCATGGCGGCGTCCGTGCGGATCGTGCCCCATATTCGGTGCGCCACCGAATCCCGACAGGCGTCCACGGGTCACGGTGGAGGAGTTAGCCAGGCCATCAATTTGCAGCGTCGAGCCGATAAACATATCCACGGCGTACTGCCCCGCCAGCTGACACATGGCGCGGTTAGAGCGCATTGAGCCGTCAGCACCGGTAAAGAAAATGTCCGGACGGGCGCGGATATACTCTTCCATACCCAACTCCCCACCGAAGCAGTGCACGCTCTCCACCCAGCCGCTCTCAATCGCAGGTATCAGCGTTGGATGCGGGTTCAGCGTCCAGTGCTTACAGATTTTGCCTTTGAGACCGAGCTGTTCGCCGTAGGTCGGCAGCAGCAGTTCGATGGCGGCCGTATTGAAACCAATACCGTGATTGAGCGATTGCACCTGATGCTCGGCGTAGATGCCTTTGATCGCCATCATCGCCATCAAGATGTGTTCTTGCTTAATCAGACGCGGATCGCGGGTAAACAGCGGTTCGATAAAGAAGGGTTTGTCGGCGACCACCACGTAATCAATCCATGAACCTGGGATATCGACGCGCGGCAAATCACACTCGTCATCCACCAGTTCGTTCACTTGGGCAATCACGATGCCGTCGTGGAAAGCGGCCGCTTCGACCAGTGCGGGCGTGTCTTCGGTACTCGCACCCGTGTAGAGATTACCCTTGCGGTCGGCTTTAAACCCGGCAATCAGCGCAACATTAGGTGCGAGATCAACATATAAACGGGAGTAGAGTTCGATGTAGGTGTGAATAGCACCGATTTCCAGCTGATCATCTTCCAGCAACTGCGAAATGCGCAGGCTTTGCGTGCCGGAGAAAGAGAAATCAAGTTTGCGGGCAATGCCCTTCTCGAAGATATCGAGGTGTTCACTGCGCCCGACGCTGGGCATGATCATGTGCAGGTTATGCACTTTTTGCGGGTTGACCTCAGCCAGCATGCGGGAGAGGAAATCGGCCTGTTTCTGGTTGTTCCCTTCCAGCACCACCCGGTCGCCTGGCGAAATCAGCTTTTCCAGCATCTCAACCATTTGGTCGGTGGGTAACACTTTGCCCTGCACCGGCAAGGACGCCTGCCGCCGCTGTTTTTCCATGCGGCGCGTGTTCCATACCCGCGCCCCTTGTTGTCCTGATGACATGACTAACCTCCTGAATGAGCGAATCTCATGATTACGTCAACTCAGCAAAGTGTGGTCTTCAACGGCACAGGCATCAATCAACCTGATGGGTTGATCGTTAGCCTGAGAGTAATGATTGGAGGTGTGGAAGTTTGCGGTTGATCAACGATTTTTACATATGTTTGTGAGCCGTGTTTGATATCTACGACTCAACTTAGATTTGCATAACCAGTTGATCTTCTTTGTATTGTTGCAAGGTTTTCTGAGGATTATACTTTTATCTTCCCTGTCACCACTCTTGAGCGATCTAATGAGCCGATACCATGTTTCCAGTAGTGAGGGGAAGTTTGAGAAGGGTTCTGGCGAGCAGGTTTTGTCAAACAGGTTAGGCATTACCGATGTGGAAGAAATAGACGGCGCCGAGTTAGTGCTGCTTGAGCAACTCTATCGCAATATTTTTGAAGAACAATTTCCATTAGGGCCAATATCCGTTGAGATGATTAAAAGATGGCATCATCGCTGGTTGGGCAACATATACGAATGGGCCGGACAGGAGAGGACGGTCAATATCAGTAAAGGCGGCTTTATGTTTGCTCCTTCAGCACAAGTTCCTAAACTGCTGAATGATTTCGACGCCAAATACCTCGCTCTTCTCACACCCTGTTCGAAGATGAAAAAAGAACAGCTGATCGAAGCCATCGCCATCACCCATGTAGAACTGATACTCATCCATCCCTTTAGAGAAGGTAACGGGCGATTATCAAGATTATTGGCCGACGTCATGTCGGTTCAGTGTGGATACAAACCGCTGGATTATCAGAGTTGGGAGCAGAATAAATCTCAATACATCACAGCTATTCATGCTGGTATATCAATGAACTACGAGCCCATGAAATATTGGGTGCATGAAGCACTCAGAAAGGGTTAAGCAAGGCGAAGGTGTGCAAATTTTTTACGAACAGCCTCTAAAGAAGCTTCAATCTTGGCAGAGGGCTGTCCCGTTTCAACAGCCGTTGAGGTTGCGACAGAACGCGCGATATCGCTGCGGGAAGGTTTGGCGTAAGTGACCGATTCTTTGGTGCTTTTGCTCATTACGTCCTCTCAACAGGTATTTACGGTAGAGTAATGCGTGCGGAACTAAGTATATCAAGCTTCCCAATCAACATCACATATTTCCATTAAACCAAAGGGGCTAAGCCCCTCTATATGATTCTCACTCATACGAAGGTCAGTTTTGAGCACGCGCCAAGACCCCGGCGCGTGCATTAATGCTACAACGGTTTATGTGCCGTCTCTTTCGCTTTCCACAACGCAAACAGCGTAATCAGCAGCGCAAGGCTGACATACAGCGATACCCACACGGTGCTGCCCATCTCTTTAAACAGCGAGGTGATGATCAGCGGCGCAAAACCGCCGCCCACAATACCAGCCAGCGTGTAAGCCAGTGACGATCCGGCATAGCGCACATGGCTCGGGAACTGCTCGGTGACAAATGCCGCCTGTGGGCCATACATCATGGCGTGGATCAACAAGCCGCCGATCACTGCCAACACAATCAGCACCGGTTGTGTGCTGTCGAGCAATACGAAGAACACAAATGACCAGACGATAGCCAGCAGCGCTCCGATGATATACACCGGACGGCGGCCCCACTTATCCGACAACGCACCAAACATCGGTACGGTGATGGCATTGCCTATCGCGCCTAACATGGTGGCCATCAGCGCCAGCGGACGCGGCAGTTGCAGCACCGTGGTGACATAAGTCAGGGTAAACACCACCACCAGCGCGTAGAGCACATCAGAACCGATGCGCGAACCACCCGCAATCAGCAGCTGTTTCGGGTACTTCATGAACACTTCTTTCAAAGGCGTATGCGTGGTTTTCTCCGCCGCTTGCATCGCGACAAAGGTTGGCGTCTCTTCGACACCGCGACGTAACCACAGACCAAACATCACTAACAGCAAGCTCAGCAGGAACGGAATGCGCCAGCCCCACGCCTGGAACTGCTCGGCACTCATCAGCACCGTGACTAACGTAATAAAGCCGGTGCCAATCAGGGTTCCGCAGGAAGGCCCAACCTGGGCAAAAGAGGCGTTACGGCCACGCTTATCGGCATCACCGTGTTCCATCGAGAGTAAAACCGCCCCCGCCCACTCACCACCCAGCGCAATCCCCTGCACAAAACGCAGTGCCACCAGCAAGATGGGACTCCACACGCCCCACACCGCGTAGCCGGGCAGTAAGCCCATTAACGCGGTGGTCACGCCCATGATCACCAGCGTGATGATCAACACCGCTTTACGGCCCGCCACATCCCCTAAGTGGCCGAAGACAAAGCCACCCAGCGGTCGGGAAATATAGCCGACTGCGTAGGTTGAGAAGGCCAGAATGGTGCCGACCAAAGGATCGAAGCTCGGGAAGAACACATGGTTAAACACCAGCGCCGCCATGATGTTGTAAACGGTAAAGTCATACCATTCCAGCGCGGTACCGATAGAACTGGCTGCGGCAAGGCGACCGGTTTTCGAGGTGCTGCGCTTATCGCGCACCGTTTGCTGCAACGAAGAATCTGTATTAGCCATGTGCCAACTCCTGTTTGGTTAACTGCCAGCCAAGGGCATAACGTTGAACATCACCCGCCAGTGCGGCGGCAGCGGTTGCCGCCAGTTGGTCACAACTTTGTGCATCACGGCAGTGAATCAGCAGCATTGGCAACATCGAGCGTGCTTCTTTCGGCTCCATCGGCAATGGCGAACTCAGTTCAGTATCCGGAGTGAGCAAACTGGAGGAGATATAGCCCGGCGTTTGGTTGATCTGCTGCTGCCATGCCGTTAACGCTGCGCTATCGAAACCCTTTAGCGTCACAACTGCCAGGTTGTTGCCCGTGCCTTTGCCGTGACAGTGCGTGACGGCACTGACCCGGCGCATAGGATTAATCATCTTTTGCAGATTTTTCACCGACCACGTGGTTTGGCGTGTGAATGCCGCGTGGTAATCCGCACTGGTGAAGGCCTCCAGCGATTCGGTCTCGTACAAACCTAAATACTTACGTTCGGCGTTGATCGCCTGGTAACGTGTGCCGCTCAGGAAGCCGCTGATCGCCACGCGCTCCTCTACGTGTTCAACGTCATACCACTGGTTAAAGTCCGCTTCATCTTCCGCGCCGATGTTGGTGGCGACAAACAGCATGCCGTGGGGTTGAGTCATTATCAGGATCTCCAGTTAAGGGCAGTTTCCACAGCAAGTGACCAGCTGATTAAGCGGGCATCATCACCATGAACAGAAGCAAGGCTTAGGCCAACCGGCGCACGACCGGTTTGATGGCAAGGTAGGGAGACGGCACAGCCGTCCAACATATTGATCACGCTGGTGTTGCGTAACATCAGCGCGTTGACCTCCATGTACTGTTGCGCGTCATCGAGGGATGCGATGGTGGGCGCAATGCAGGGTACGGTCGGCATCAGTACGGCATCAAATCCTGCCAATGCGGCGTTGATACGCTGCTGCCAGTCTGCACGTTGCTGATAGAGTTCTGCGGCATCCTGTTCCGTCAGGTGGCTGCCGCGCTGCACGCGGACCAGCACTTGCGGGTCATAAGCGTCTGTCTGCGCCTGCGCCGTTGGTTGATGCCACTGCCACGCCTCATATGCTGTAATACCGCCACGGGCGTTCATGGTGTTCAGCTCATTCAGTTCAAGCAGCGGGATGTCCACCAGCGTGGCACCGGCTTGCCTGAGAGCATGGATTGCCCTTTCCCAGGCTTGCGCCACTTCGCTGTCCAACCCATCCAGCACGCGAGTTTGCGGTATCGCAAAGCGCGCATTACGCAGATTCACCTGCTGTAACGCCAGCGGCTCATCAGCAATCACACCGTCGAGCAGCCAGCAGCTGCGAACGTCATGCGCGATCACCCCAATGCTGTCGAGAGAGGCAGAAAGCGGTAATGTGCCCGCCTGATTGATGCGGTTTGCCGTGGGTTTGAAACCGGTAAGACCACAAAGCGCGGCAGGGATACGCACCGAACCGCCGGTATCCGTTCCAATTGCGCCCAGGCACATACCATCAACCACCGCGACCGCTGCACCGGATGACGAACCGCCGGGGATACGCTGTTCCGCTCGCTGCCACGGGTTAGCTGGCGTGTGGTAATGCGGGTTGATGCCCAGCCCCGAGAAAGCAAATTCGGTCATATTGGTTTTGCCGACAATCGCGGCACCAGCCCTGTGTAGACGTTCAACCACGCTCGCGTTCGCTGCCGCTGGGGGGGCGTCCTGCAACAGACGTGAACCCGCCGTGGTGGCCTCGCCCTGTACATCGAACAGATCTTTGATGCTGATGGGCAATCCATCAATGGCGCTGCGTGCCTGCTGTGCTTGCCAGCGTTGGCCTGCTGCTGAAGCTTGCTGTGCCGCTTGTTCTGCATAGCGTCGGGTGAAAACACGCGCACCCTCTTTTTCAGGATGTTGTGCCGCCAGTAACGCCGATGCAGTGAAGGTTTCTGGGCTCGTATCACCCACCAGCAGTTGCTGGCTGGCCTGCCATAGTGTGGTCATCTGCGAACTCCTTATGCCACCACCGGCAGTGCGCCGGTGCAGTAAGCGTGTTCCAGCGTGCGGTTCAGCACCGGATCGTGCAGCGCCATACGGAATTCACTGGCTGGGCGAATCCCCCCAATAGCGCCCAGGGTGCCACAAGACATCGCCACGCCCTCTTGCGCCTCTTCACCCTCCAGATATCGTGTCATCAGATCTTGCGGCGTGAGCAGTGAAGCCAGCGAACCTTGCTGATAAACCACCCATTCGCCCTGTTCCTGAATCCATGAGGTCAATTCCAGCGAGTCCCAGTGTTCAGCAACCTCGCTCATGCGCCACGCATGTCGGGCAACCGGTTTAATACACGCCTGTTTGGAGAGCGCCACGCTGAAGGTTTCCAGATAGCGGTCGGTATGATCGGAGGTTAACGAAACCCACCATTCGCCCTGATGGAAGAACACGAAAGGCTCGGCCTCACCGGAGGTTTCATTGCCTACCACTTCCAGCGATGATTGCTGGCTGAGTTGGTTAGTGGCTACGCGATAGAACAGCGGCACTGCACCAGGAGCGGGCACGCCAAGCGCCTCAAGCTCCCTGATATGGTGCATGACGGCATCCATGTCGCGCCCTGCCCAGCCCGCGACTATGAAACGATTGACCTCAACATCTAGCGTGGTAGCGGCGTTATCGCCTGATGTGAACTGCAGGTGCATGAGAAGATCTCCATTTGAAAAATTACTGTGAAATTTCACTGTGATTTCAAACTAGCGATTTTCATGCCACTTTTTTGTGTAATATGTCTCAAAGGTAAAAAAAGGAACGTAGTGATGAGTGAGTCAGTGACCGAAAATGTGAACCCAGCCAGTCCGGAGAAGAGCCTTTCGTTAAATGAACAGGCCTATCTGGCGTTCAGACACAAGCTCATCACGCTACGCTACAAACCCGGTGAATATTTAAATACGGCTCAGGTCATGGATGATCTGGATATGGGGCGCACGCCCATCAACCAAGCCATTCATCGCCTGGAGACTGAAGGTTTGTTGCAGATCATTCCCCGCAAAGGCGTAATGGTCGCCCCACTGTCGATTGATGACGCACTGGAGTTGATTGAGGTGCGATTGGTCAACGAAACGCTGTGCGTTGAACTCGCCAGCCAAAAGGCGCTGGCGTCGCAAATTGATCAGTTGCGTGACCTGAATCAGCAAATTGCCCGGGCGAGCGAATCCCGTAGTAAAGAGAAGATGATGTTGCTGGACCGTGAGTTTCATCAGGTGCTGGCGGATATCGCCGGAAACAGCCGACTTGCCGACATTCTCAGTGTGATCCATGCGCAGGCACAGCGATTCTGGGCAACAACGTTATCGAATGTTGTGCATATGGATGAGGTGATCGCGGAACATAACGAGATTATTGATGCGCTGGCATCCGGTGATACGCAACGTGCTGCCGACGCGGCACGTGCGCATATTTTTTCGTTTAAGCGCGCCCTGTTGACGACCTGATTAGCAGCGTATCAAAGGAGGCGCTCTGGCTGAACGCTCTCCTTATCGCCAAATTTCAGGCGCGCGTTTCATGTCAAGATTAACGCGCGCTTCCCACTTTCCTGCGGTTGTGAAAGCGCTTTTTCTTTTTGCTGTGGACCATTGCGTAGACAGAATAAATAATAATCACGCACAAAATTAATACTAAGGATAATGAACTCACGACAGACATACTCAGCCTTATTATTTCGCCACAATACCTTTGGCGATATAGATTAATGCACGTTCAGAGAATGTACTTTTAATGTGCAGCCTTCGCTTGCAGTAGGAAAAGTTATTTTTAATCGTCGATCGACTGCGTTGCATCAACAACGCAATATCTTCAATCGCTAAGCCTAGTGATTTCATATAAATGATCTGCATGCTTTGCAATGAAAGCTTCACAGAACCTTTATCATGCATTATCACTGCGCTCATGATGTAGCACATTAATTCATTAATCGGTGCGTGCATTGAGACGAAATGAATACCTTGATATATCTCGGCGCTGTCTGGATCGCTGGTTAGCACAAAAATATAGGCACTCTTACCGTAGATCTTCCTTAACCTGAACACATCCGATACTTTTGCTTCCAGCGTCGTAGAGCAAGCATTAACGATGATGATGCTGCTGCATTTATGCTGTTGTGGAAACCTGTCCATCATGGTTTCTGACAAGCCAAGCGTCGTAAACCGGCAATCAGAATAGATGATGAGCGAGGTTAATCCGATATGGAAAACCCTGGCGTTTTTGAGTGGCACGTTTATACCTAGACTAAGCTATTTCGCTTAGAAATTATTTTAAATGATTAGCTGCTGTGCACAGTAAAACATACGCTGCAACTCACCCAGGATAAAGGTTATTTCATTATAATTTCGTTGTCTTTGCGAAAAGCTTACGTAACTTTTAATGCAGGCATGTTTAGGAGTGTATTAATTCGCTCATATATCAGTCTTAATGTTTATATAACCTTTCACTTCCAGTCATTTAAAATAAATGCAGTCATTACTTAAAATTCTAAAATTTCAATTATTAATGAGGGGGCGTCATAGCTTAGAGGCGACATTGATATATTAAAGCCGGATGCCCTTTATTCGTGCATCCGGCTGGGGAAAATCACTTAATGTTTCACACTCAGCAATCGCTTACCCATACCCTCCTCACGCGGCGCAGAAGGATTGATATCGCAGTTGCGTGGCAGCAATGCGGTGATAATGCCCGCAACCACCAGCGATCCCGCCAGCCAGCATACGGCCACATTCTGCCCATACAGCATCGTCATGATGCCAACCAAATAGGGTCCGCAGAATCCACCCAGGTTACCCAACCCGTTAATCACCCCACGCGCGCTGCCTGCCACTTCAGGCGCAGCAAGACGGCCAGGAATGGACCAGAATGGACTGGTCGCGGCTTTCAGGAAGAAGCCACATACCACCAGCGCGATGTAGGACGCCACGACATTGCTGTGCAGTACCACAGAGGCCAGCAGCGCGGCAGCAAAACAGAACAGCGAGACCATCACCCATAAGCGGCGTTTGCCGGTACGATCGCTGAGCCAGGAGATGGCATAGATCCCGAGAATCGTCGCCACAAAGGGCACCGCGGCTAACAAGCCCACGCCAGCCATATTGCTGCCGGTCAGGTTTTTCAGGATGCTGGGCAGCCACAATGTGTAGCCGTAATCACCGGTTTGATAGAAGAAGTTCAGGGCGACCAGTTTCATCAGACCTGAATTGCGGAAGACGGCGCTTAGCGGCGCTTTGCTCACCGGTTCAATGCTGCGATGCGCTGCACGCTCGCGGGTTAACTGCTCAAGCAAATAGGCCTTTTCACGGGCAGGTAACCAACGCGCCTCTTCAGGACGGTCAGCAATCACCAGCCACCACACCAATAGCACGACTGCAGACAGCAAGCCTTCAATAATAAACAGCCAGCGCCAGTCGAGGGCATTAATGATGTAACCGGAGATCGGTGCGGTAAACATGCCGCCAAGCGGTGCAAACATCATGACGAAGGCATTGGCGCGCCCCAACTCTTTTTCCGGGAACCAGTTGCTCACCATGGTTAACACCACTGGCAGCATGCCCCCTTCGGAGATGCCGAGCACAAAGCGCAATGCCAGCAGTTGGTAGTGATTGGTGACAAAGCCAGTAGCAATCGATACCACCATCCACGCCACCAGCGACCAGGCGATAAAACGTTTACCGCTGCCATTCACCGCGATACGCCCACCCGGCACCTGTAAAAACAGATAACCAATAAAGAAGATGCCGCTGACCATACCAGCCATCTGGCTGGTGATCGCCAGGTCCTGATCCATGCCGCCCGGCAGCGCGAAACTGATGTTCACGCGATCCATAAACGAGATAATGCAAGTAATCAGAATTGGGGCAATAACGCGATACCAACGTGTTCCGGGGATTTTCTCGTGCATAACGCCCTCTCTCTTAAAGCAACACTACGTAAGAAGCTCAATGGCTTCTTATTAAAGAGAGTTTGGGAATTATTATTGCGATCCTAATCACTCGGATGAATGTTAAGAAACTGTGTTACTTATGGCGTGATCGAGAGTGCACAAATCAATGTGATAATGGTACTTAAGCTCAGCGAGGCCGTTTTAGGGAACTGGACTCATTAATAAAGGTGATAAAAAAGACCCGTTGTAACTTGAAGGCGTAACACGCTTTCATCGAGGTCGCCGTTAATCGCGTAATGCTTCTGACGATAACGCCGTCTGGAGCCGCACCGGGGCTGGCGGTCCTCGCGCCGCTACGCGGTGCCTTCGCTTCATTCGTCTGCCTTACGGACCGGTGCCGATTGTAGTGGTCTAATCATTTCGGACACCGCCAGAGGTTTTTCTGCGTTTGCCTCTCTTTTTCAGCCGGCGACAGTCCGCCGTTGAATTTGTGTGGTCGTAC
>NZ_JBNBPL010000042.1:0-25806 GCF_059412425.1 Pantoea sp. CFCC18177 | reverse complement strand
GGCGACAACGTGAAAATGACTGTTACTCTGATCAAGCCAATCGCTATGGATCAGGGTCTGCGTTTCGCAATCCGTGAAGGCGGCCGTACTGTTGGTGCGGGCGTTGTTGCTGAAATTATCGCTTAATTGCGTTAATGCCGGTGGCTGCTTAGGTGGCCACCGCAGCACGAAAGAAGAGCACTTCGGTGCTCTTTTTTTTCGTCAAAATTTCATGACAGATAGAAAAACCACACAAAATCTACGTTTGAAATAAAAACCATTCTCATTTACACTTTGATCAGAAATTGTACTGGAGCATGCAGTAAATGTACGTCTGTCTGTGTAATGCCGTGAGTGATAAAACCCTCCGCGAAGTTGTTCGTCGTTATCAGCCCAAATCCATTCAGCATTTGCGTCAGCTGGTTCCTATCGGTAAACAGTGCGGCAAGTGTATTCGCGTGGCGCGTGAGATCATGGATGACGAGTTGCAGAAGGTGCCTCTGTACAAAGAGATAGCCTGATAATTCCTTCCAGACCCTAATAACCACAAAAACTGTCCAGTTTTTTTGACTTCTTTTTATCCGCATCTACGATCTATTTACCTGGAAGCGGAGGAAGCAAAATGAAGGGCGACAGTAAAATCATAACGCATCTCAATAAACTGCTGGGGAATGAACTGGTTGCGATTAATCAGTACTTTCTTCATGCGCGCATGTTCAAAAACTGGGGGCTGATTCGCCTCAACAACGTCGAGTATCACGAATCCATTGATGAAATGAAGCACGCGGATAAGTACATCGAGCGCATTCTGTTTCTTGAAGGCATTCCCAATCTTCAGGATCTGGGCAGGCTGCGCATTGGTGAAGATGTCCCGGAGATGTTGCAATCCGATCTGACGTTGGAGTTGGAAGGGGCGAAGGATTTACGTGAAGCCATCGCCTATGCTGACAAAGTTCATGACTACGTAAGCCGTGACATGATGATTGAGATTCTGAGTGAGGAAGAACATCACATCGACTGGCTGGAGACAGAACTCGACCTGGTACAAAAACTCGGTTTGCAGAATTACCTGCAGGCCCAATTACAACAAGAAGAGCACGCGGACTAACCCATTTTGCATCAGCAATGTCGTGAGCCTGTACGGGTCGTTATCCGATCGGTACAGGCTTTTTTGTCTTTTAGTTGAAATGATGTGGTTAAAAACGCATCACGGGTTGCTTCCTGAACTGATTTGCGTATAATGCGCGGGCCTGCCGATATTGGTATGGCGCGATTCGAGCAGAATCGCAGGCGATAGCGAGTGATGTATCGCCTGACAATACTCCCGATTGGGGAGTTATATGCTGAACGATTACACTCCTCCATCAATCGTAATGGGTGTGGGTAGTAATTCTTTTCGTTTATAAAATGTTTGGAGCCTTGGTCTCATGTCGAACCAAAGAATCCGTATCCGTCTTAAAGCGTTTGATCATCGCCTGATCGATCAATCAACCGCGGAAATCGTTGAGACTGCCAAGCGCACTGGTGCGCAGGTACGTGGTCCGATCCCGCTGCCAACTCGCAAAGAGCGTTTTACCGTTCTGATCTCTCCGCACGTTAACAAAGACGCGCGTGATCAGTACGAAATTCGCACTCACAAGCGTCTGGTAGACATCGTTGAGCCAACTGAAAAAACCGTTGATGCACTGATGCGTCTGGATCTGGCTGCCGGTGTTGACGTGCAGATCAGCCTGGGTTAATCAGGTCATCGAGCGATTGAGAGGTTGATACAATGATTGGTTTAGTCGGTAAAAAAGTGGGCATGACCCGCATCTTCACTGAAGATGGCGTTTCAATCCCAGTAACCGTAATCGAAGTTGAAGCAAACCGCGTTACTCAGGTCAAAGGCCTGGAAAACGACGGTTACCAAGCTATCCAGGTGACCACCGGTGCTAAAAAAGCAAACCGTGTTGGCAAACCAGAAGCAGGTCATTTTGCTAAAGCTGGCGTTGAAGCTGGCCGTGGTCTGTGGGAATTCCGCACCGAAGGTGAAGAGTACTCAGTAGGCCAGAGCATCAGTGTTGAAATCTTCGCTGAAGTTAAAAAAGTAGACGTTACCGGTACCTCTAAAGGTAAAGGTTTCGCAGGTACCGTTAAGCGCTGGAACTTCCGTACCCAGGACGCTACACACGGTAACTCCTTGTCTCACCGCGTTCCGGGTTCTATCGGTCAGAACCAGACTCCGGGCAAAGTGTTCAAAGGCAAGAAAATGGCTGGTCAGCTGGGTAATGAGCGCGTAACCGTTCAGAGCCTGGAAGTGGTACGTGTTGACGCTGAGCGCAACCTGCTGCTGGTCAAAGGTGCTGTTCCGGGTGCAACCGGCAGCGACCTGATTGTTAAACCAGCTGTGAAGGCGTAAGGGGATAGCAATGGAATTAGTACTGAAAGACGCGCAGAGCGCGCTGACTGTTTCCGAAACTACCTTCGGTCGTGATTTCAACGAAGCGCTGGTTCACCAGGTTGTTGTTGCTTATGCCGCTGGTGCTCGTCAGGGTACTCGTGCGCAGAAAACTCGTGCTGAAGTAACTGGTTCAGGCAAAAAGCCTTGGCGCCAGAAAGGTACCGGCCGTGCGCGTTCAGGTTCTGTAAAGAGCCCGATCTGGCGTTCAGGTGGCGTGACCTTCGCTGCGCGTCCACAGGACCACAGTCAAAAAGTTAACAAAAAGATGTACCGCGGCGCGCTGAAAAGCATCCTGTCCGAACTGGTACGTCAGGACCGTCTGATCGTTGTCGAGACGTTCTCTGTAGAAGCACCGAAAACCAAGCTGCTGGCACAGAAACTGAAAGACATGGCGCTGGAAGACGTGCTGATCATCACCGGCGAACTGGATGAGAATCTGTTCCTGGCTGCGCGTAACCTGTACAAGGTTGACGTGCGTGATGCAGCGGGTATCGACCCAGTTAGCCTGATCGCCTTCGACAAAGTCGTTATGACTGCGGAAGCAGTTAAGCAAGTTGAGGAGATGCTGGCATGATCCGTGAAGAACGTCTGCTGAAAGTCGTGCGCGCGCCGCACGTATCTGAAAAAGCATCTACTGCGATGGAAAAAACCAATACCATCGTTCTCAAAGTTGCTAAAGACGCGACCAAAGCAGAGATCGTTGCTGCTGTTGAGAAACTGTTCGAAGTTGAAGTTAAAGACGTAAACACCTTGGTTGTTAAGGGTAAAGTTAAGCGTCACGGACAGCGTATCGGTCGTCGTAGCGACTGGAAAAAAGCTTACGTCACCCTGAAGGAAGGCCAGAACCTGGACTTCGTCGGCGGCGCTGAGTAAGTCGGAGGAGAAAGACAATGGCAGTTGTTAAATGTAAACCGACATCTCCGGGTCGTCGTCACGTAGTTAAAGTGGTGAACCCAGAGCTGCACAAGGGCAAACCTTTTGCTCCGCTGTTAGAAAAAAACAGCAAATCCGGTGGTCGTAACAACAATGGTCGTATCACTACCCGTCATATCGGTGGTGGTCACAAGCAGGCTTACCGTATTGTTGACTTCAAACGCAACAAAGATGGTATCCCAGCAGTTGTTGAGCGTCTTGAGTACGATCCGAACCGTTCTGCGAACATCGCACTGGTTCTGTACAAAGATGGCGAGCGCCGTTACATCCTGGCCCCTAAAGGCCTGAAAGCTGGTGATCAGGTTCAATCTGGCGTTGATGCTGCGATTAAAGCGGGTAACACCCTGCCTATGCGTAACATCCCGGTGGGTTCTACCGTTCACAACGTAGAAATGAAACCAGGCAAAGGCGGTCAGATTGCTCGCTCAGCTGGTACTTACGTGCAGATCGTTGCGCGTGATGGTTCCTACGTAACCCTGCGTCTGCGTTCTGGCGAAATGCGTAAAGTCGAAATCGACTGCCGCGCAACCCTGGGCGAAGTCGGTAACGCTGAGCACATGCTGCGCGTTCTGGGTAAAGCTGGTGCAACCCGTTGGCGTGGTGTTCGTCCTACCGTTCGCGGTACTGCGATGAACCCAGTCGATCACCCGCACGGTGGTGGTGAAGGTCGTAACTTTGGTAAGCACCCGGTAACTCCGTGGGGCGTTCAGACCAAAGGTAAGAAGACCCGTAGCAACAAGCGTACTGATAAATTTATCGTACGTCGCCGTAGCAAATAATTTTAGAGGATAAGCCATGCCACGTTCTCTCAAGAAAGGTCCTTTTATTGACCTGCACTTGCTGAAGAAGGTAGAGAAAGCGGTGGAAAGCGGTGACAAGAAGCCCCTGCGCACTTGGTCCCGTCGTTCAACGATCTTCCCTAACATGATCGGTTTGACCATCGCTGTCCATAATGGTCGTCAGCACGTTCCTGTCTTTGTTTCCGACGAAATGGTCGGCCACAAACTGGGTGAATTTGCACCGACACGTACTTATCGCGGCCATGCTGCAGATAAGAAAGCCAAGAAGAAATAAGTAGGAGGAAGAGATGGAAACTATTGCTCAACATCGCCATGCTCGTTCTTCTGCTCAGAAGGTCCGCCTTGTTGCTGACCTGATTCGCGGTAAGAAAGTGTCGCAGGCTCTGGATATTCTGACTTACACCAACAAGAAAGCTGCTGTGTTGGTTAAGAAAGTACTGGAATCTGCCATTGCGAACGCCGAACACAACGATGGCGCTGATATCGACGATCTGAAAGTCGCGAAAATCTTCGTAGACGAAGGCCCAAGCATGAAGCGCATTATGCCGCGTGCGAAAGGTCGTGCAGATCGCATCCTGAAGCGCACCAGCCACATTACTGTGGTTGTGTCCGATCGCTGAGACTCTGGAGACTAGCAATGGGTCAGAAAGTACATCCTAATGGTATTCGCCTGGGTATTGTAAAACCATGGAACTCTACCTGGTTTGCGAACACCAAAGAATTCGCTGACAACCTGGACAGCGATTTTAAAGTACGTCAGTTCCTTACTAAGGAACTGGCTAAAGCGTCTGTATCTCGTATCGTTATCGAGCGTCCGGCTAAGAGCATCCGTGTGACCATTCACACCGCTCGCCCGGGTATCGTTATCGGTAAGAAAGGTGAAGACGTAGAAAAACTGCGCTCGGTCGTCGCGAAAATCGCTGGCGTTCCTGCACAGATCAACATCGCCGAAGTCCGTAAGCCGGAACTGGACGCTAAATTGGTTGCTGACAGCATCACTTCACAGCTGGAGCGTCGTGTGATGTTCCGTCGTGCTATGAAGCGTGCGGTACAGAACGCAATGCGTCTGGGCGCGAAGGGTATTAAAGTTGAAGTCAGCGGCCGTTTGGGCGGTGCCGAGATCGCACGTACCGAATGGTACCGTGAAGGTCGCGTACCACTGCACACTCTGCGTGCAGACATTGACTACAACACCTCTGAAGCGCACACCACTTATGGTGTAATCGGCGTTAAGGTATGGATCTTCAAAGGTGAGATCCTGGGTGGTATGGCTGCTGTTGAACAACCGGAACCGGCTGCTCAACCTAAAAAGCAGCAGCGTAAAGGCCGTAAGTAAGGAGAGTCGCTGATGTTACAACCAAAGCGTACGAAATTCCGTAAAGTGCACAAAGGCCGCAACCGTGGTCTGGCGCAGGGTACGGATGTCAGCTTCGGTACTTTCGGTCTGAAAGCTGTTGGCCGTGGTCGTCTGACTGCTCGTCAGATCGAAGCAGCACGTCGTGCTATGACCCGTGCAGTTAAGCGTCAAGGTAAGATTTGGATCCGTGTATTCCCGGACAAACCAATCACCGAGAAGCCGCTCGAAGTGCGTATGGGTAAAGGTAAGGGTAACGTGGAGTATTGGGTTGCCCTGATCCAGCCAGGTAAAGTCCTGTATGAAATGGACGGTGTACCTGAAGAGCTGGCCCGTGAAGCCTTCAAGCTGGCAGCAGCAAAACTGCCTATCAAAACCACCTTTGTAACTAAGACGGTGATGTAATGAAAGCAAATGAGCTGCGTGAAAAAAGCGTTGAAGAGCTGAACACTGAGCTTCTTAACCTTCTGCGTGAGCAGTTTAACCTGCGCATGCAGGCAGCATCTGGCCAGCTGCAGCAGACCCATCTGCTGAAGCAAGTGCGCCGTGATGTTGCACGTGTTAAGACTTTACTGACTGAGAAGGCGGCGTAATGACCGATAAAATCCGTACTCTGCAGGGTCGTGTTATTAGTGACAAAATGCAGAAATCTGCAGTTGTTGCTATCGAACGTGTCGTGAAGCACCCGATCTACGGTAAATTCATCAAGCGTACGACTAAGCTGCACATCCATGACGAGAACAACGAGTGTGGAATTGGTGACGTGGTAGAAATCCGCGAAACCCGTCCACTGTCTAAGACTAAGTCTTGGGCTCTGGTTCGCGTTGTAGAGAAAGCGATTCTGTAATAGAATCCGTTTCCTCTAAAAAATAAAATGAACGGCTCGTCTGAGCCGTTCATTTTTTCTACCCATCTGCGAGAACCGGTGTTATAATGCCGCGCCCTCAATTATGGGGCTTTTTAACGACCTGAGGTTTGGGTCCCGAAGTAGTAGTTGACATTAGCGGAGCACTAAAATGATCCAAGAACAGACTATGCTGAACGTCGCCGACAACTCCGGTGCACGTCGCGTAATGTGTATCAAGGTTCTGGGTGGCTCGCACCGTCGCTACGCAGGCGTCGGCGATATCATCAAAGTTACCATCAAGGAAGCAATTCCACGTGGTAAGGTGAAAAAAGGTGATGTCCTGAAGGCGGTAGTGGTGCGCACCAGGAAGGGTGTTCGTCGCCCGGACGGTTCTGTCATTCGCTTCGATGGTAATGCATGCGTTATTTTAAACAATAACAGCGAGCAGCCTATCGGTACGCGTATTTTTGGGCCGGTAACTCGTGAACTTCGTACTGAAAAGTTCATGAAAATTATCTCTCTGGCACCAGAAGTACTCTAAGGAGCGAGCAATGGCAGCGAAAATCCGTCGCAATGACGAAGTTATTGTGCTTACCGGCAAAGATAAAGGTAAGCGCGGTAAAGTAAAGAATGTCCTGACTTCTGGTAAGGTCATCGTTGAAGGTATCAACCTGGTTAAAAAACATCAGAAGCCTGTCCCGGCTCTGAACCAACCAGGCGGCATCGTTGAAAAAGAAGCTGCTATTCAGGTTTCTAACGTTGCAATCTTCAATGCGGCAACCGGCAAGGCTGACCGTGTAGGCTTTAGATTCGAAGAAGGCAAAAAAGTCCGTTTCTTCAAGTCTAATAGCGAAACTATCAAGTAATTTGGAGTAGTACGATGGCGAAACTGCATGATTACTACAAAGACGAAGTAGTCCAGAAACTCATGTCTGAGTTCGGCTACAATTCTGTCATGCAAGTCCCTCGGGTCGAGAAGATCACCCTGAACATGGGTGTTGGTGAAGCGATCGCTGACAAGAAACTGCTGGATAACGCAGCAGCTGACCTGGCAGCAATCTCCGGTCAAAAGCCGTTGATCACCAAAGCACGCAAATCAGTTGCAGGCTTCAAAATCCGTCAGGGCTATCCGATCGGCTGTAAAGTAACTCTGCGCGGCGAGCGCATGTGGGAGTTCTTTGAGCGTCTGATCACTATTGCTGTTCCACGTATTCGTGACTTCCGTGGCTTGTCCGCTAAGTCTTTCGATGGTCGTGGTAACTACAGCATGGGCGTTCGTGAGCAGATCATCTTCCCAGAAATCGACTACGACAAAGTCGATCGCGTTCGTGGTTTGGATATTACCATTACCACTACTGCGAAATCTGATGATGAAGGCCGTGCTCTGCTGGCTGCCTTTGACTTCCCGTTCCGCAAGTAAGGTAGGGTTACTTAATGGCTAAGCAATCTATGAAAGCACGCGAAGTTAAGCGTGTAAAATTAGCAGACAAGTTCTTCGCTAAGCGCGTTGAGCTGAAAGCGATCATTTCTGATGTGAACGCATCCGACGAAGACCGTTGGGATGCTGTTCTTAAGCTGCAGAGTCTGCCGCGTGATTCCAGCCCTTCCCGTCAGCGTAACCGCTGCCGTCAGACAGGTCGTCCGCACGGTTTCCTGCGGAAGTTTGGGTTGAGCCGTATCAAGGTCCGTGAAGCCGCAATGCGCGGTGAAATCCCGGGTCTGAAAAAGGCTAGCTGGTAATTGTCACCATTTGAATCACGGGAGTAACACAGATGAGCATGCAAGATCCGATCGCGGATATGCTGACCCGTATCCGTAACGGTCAAGCCGCGAACAAAGTTGCGGTCTCTATGCCTTCCTCCAAGCTGAAAGTGGCAATTGCCAACGTGCTGAAGGAAGAAGGCTACATTGAAGATTTTAAAATCGAAGGCGACACCAAGCCTGAACTGGAACTGACTCTTAAGTATTTCCAGGGCAAGTCTGTGGTAGAGAGCATTCAGCGTGTTAGCCGTCCAGGTCTGCGCATCTATAAGAAAAAAGATGAGCTGCCAAAAGTAATGGCTGGTCTGGGCATCGCTGTAATTTCTACCTCTAAAGGTGTCATGACTGATCGTGCAGCGCGCCAAGCTGGTCTTGGTGGCGAAATTATCTGCTACGTAGCGTAATCGGAGGATAAAATGTCTCGTGTTGCAAAAGCACCTGTCGTTGTTCCTGCGGGCGTAGAGGTAAAACTCAACGGTCAGGAAGTTTCGATCAAAGGCAAAAACGGCGAGCTGACTCGTACTATCAACAGTGCTGTAGAAGTTAAGCATGCAGACAACGCCCTGACTTTCGCTCCACGCGAAGGTTTTGCGGACGCTTGGGCACAGGCAGGTACTGCTCGTGCGCTGCTGAACGGCATGGTTATCGGTGTTACCGAAGGCTTCACCAAGAAGCTGCAACTGGTTGGTGTTGGTTATCGTGCAGCTGTTAAAGGCAACTCTGTGAGCTTGGCCCTGGGCTTCTCTCACCCTGTTGACCATGCACTGCCGGCCGGCATCACTGCTGAATGTCCAACTCAGACTGAAATCGTGCTGAAAGGCGCTGATAAGCAGCTGATTGGTCAGGTTGCAGCGGATCTGCGCGCCTACCGTCGTCCTGAGCCTTACAAAGGCAAGGGTGTTCGTTACGCCGACGAAGTCGTGCGTACCAAAGAGGCTAAGAAGAAGTAAGGTAACACTATGGATAAGAAATCTGCTCGTATCCGTCGTGCGACCCGTGCACGTCGCAAGCTCAAAGAGCTGGGTGCTACTCGCCTGGTGGTACATCGTACCCCGCGTCATATCTACGCACAGGTGATCGCCCCGAACGGTTCCGAAGTTTTGGTTGCTGCTTCTACTGTAGAAAAAGCTATTGCCGAACAACTGAAGTATACCGGTAACAAAGACGCTGCTGCAGCTGTAGGTAAAGCTCTGGCTGAGCGCGCTGTCGAGAAAGGCATTACTAATGTTTCTTTCGACCGTTCCGGGTTCCAATATCATGGTCGTGTCCAGGCACTGGCAGATGCTGCCCGTGAAGCTGGCCTTCAGTTCTAAGGTAGAGGTCTAAGATGTCAAACATCGAGAAACAAGCTGGCGAACTGCAGGAAAAACTGATCGCGGTAAACCGTGTTTCTAAAACTGTAAAAGGTGGTCGTATTTTCTCCTTCACCGCACTGACTGTAGTGGGTGATGGTAACGGCCGCGTTGGTTTTGGTTACGGTAAAGCGCGTGAAGTTCCAGCAGCGATCCAGAAAGCGATGGAAAAAGCCCGTCGCAACATGATTAACGTCGCGCTGACTCACGGCACCCTGCAGCACCCTGTTAAAGGTGCTCACACGGGTTCTCGTGTGTTCATGCAGCCGGCTTCTGAAGGTACCGGTATCATCGCCGGCGGTGCAATGCGCGCTGTTTTAGAAGTCGCTGGAGTACATAACGTTCTGGCTAAAGCGTATGGTTCTACTAACCCGATTAACGTGGTTCGTGCAACTATCGATGGCCTGGGCAATATGAATTCTCCAGAAATGGTCGCTGCCAAGCGTGGTAAATCCGTTGAAGAAATTCTGGGGTAATCACGATGGCTAAGACTATTAAAATTACACAAACCCGCAGTTCAATCGGCCGCCTGCCTAAGCACAAAGCCACTCTGGTTGGCTTGGGTCTGCGTCGTATTGGTCATACCGTTGAGCGTGAAGACACGCCTGCTGTACGCGGTATGGTTAACGCGATTTCCTACATGCTGAAAGTGGAGGAGTAAGAGATGCGTTTAAACACTCTGTCTCCGGCCGAAGGGTCTAAACACGCTTCTAAGCGTCTGGGTCGTGGTATCGGTTCTGGTCTCGGTAAAACCGGTGGTCGTGGTCACAAAGGTCAGAACTCTCGTTCTGGCGGTGGCGTACGTCGCGGTTTCGAGGGTGGCCAGATGCCTCTGTACCGTCGTCTGCCGAAATTCGGTTTCACCTCTCGCAAAGCAATGGTCACTGCAGAAGTTCGTCTGTCTGACCTGGCGAAAGTTGAAGGCGGTATTGTTGACCTGAATACTTTGAAAGCAGCTAACATCATCGGTGTTCAGATCGAATTCGCGAAAGTGATTCTGTCTGGTGAAGTTTCTGCTCCGGTAACGATTCGTGGTCTGCGTGTCACCAAAGGTGCTCGTGCTGCGATCGAAGCTGCTGGCGGTAAAATCGAGGAATAAGTAGCAGATGGCAAAGCAACCGGGATTAGATTTTCAAAGTGCCAAAGGTGGCTTTGGTGAACTGAAGCGCAGACTGTTGTTTGTAATCGGTGCACTGATTGTCTTCCGTATTGGCTCTTTTATTCCAATCCCCGGTATCGATGCCACTGTACTTGCCAAACTGCTTGAGCAACAGCGTGGCACCATCATTGAAATGTTTAACATGTTCTCTGGTGGTGCTCTCAGTCGTGCCTCAATCTTCGCACTGGGTATTATGCCGTATATTTCGGCCTCTATTATTATCCAGTTGCTGACGGTGGTTCATCCAGCGTTGGCCGAGATTAAGAAAGAGGGTGAAGCTGGTCGTCGTAAGATTAGCCAGTACACTCGCTATGGCACCCTGGTTCTGGCTGTATTCCAGTCGATCGGTATTGCTACCGGTCTGCCGAATATGCCTGGAATGCAAGGCCTGGTGATGAATCCAGGTTTCGCATTCTACTTTACCGCTGTTGTAAGTCTGGTTACCGGGACAATGTTCCTGATGTGGCTGGGCGAACAGATTACTGAACGAGGTATCGGTAACGGTATCTCGATCATTATCTTCGCGGGTATTGTTGCGGGTCTTCCGCCGGCCATTGGCCATACCATCGAGCAAGCGCGGCAAGGTGACCTGCACTTCCTTCTGTTGCTGTTGGTTGCAGTTCTTGTATTTGCAGTGACGTTCTTTGTTATTTTCGTTGAGCGTGGCCAGCGCCGCATTGTGGTCAACTACGCTAAACGTCAGCAAGGTCGTCGTGTATATGCTGCACAGAGCACACATTTACCGTTGAAAGTGAATATGGCGGGCGTAATCCCGGCTATTTTTGCTTCCAGCATTATTCTGTTCCCAGCAACCATCGCGTCATGGTTCGGGGGCGGTACCGGTTGGAACTGGCTGACAACAATTTCGCTGTATTTGCAACCAGGACAGCCGCTATATGTGCTACTCTATGCGACTGCAATCATCTTCTTCTGTTTCTTCTACACGGCGTTGGTGTTCAACCCACGTGAAACAGCAGATAACCTGAAGAAGTCTGGTGCATTCGTACCGGGAATTCGTCCGGGAGAGCAAACGGCGAAGTATATCGATAAAGTAATGACACGTCTGACCTTAATCGGCGCACTGTATATTACCTTTATCTGCCTGATCCCGGAGTTCATGCGTGATGCCATGAAGGTTCCCTTCTACTTTGGCGGCACATCGCTGCTTATCGTAGTGGTTGTCATCATGGACTTTATGGCTCAAGTGCAAACTCTGATGATGTCGAGTCAGTATGAGTCTGCATTGAAGAAAGCTAACCTGAAAGGCTACAGCCGTTAATTCAGGCGCTTGAGAAGTTACGGAGAGTAAAAATGAAAGTTCGTGCTTCCGTCAAGAAATTATGTCGTAACTGCAAAATCATCCGTCGCGACGGTGTCGTACGTGTGATCTGCAGCGCCGAGCCAAAGCATAAACAACGCCAAGGCTGATATAGTCACATATTTTTCTTGCAAAGTCGGGTTGAGCTGGCTAGATTAGCCAGCCAATCTTTTGTATGTCGATGCGTTACCATTTGAGTATCCTGAAAACGGGCTTTTCAGCATGGGACGCATTTATTTAATTATAGGAGTGCATAGTGGCCCGTATAGCAGGCATTAACATTCCTGATCAAAAACATACCGTAATCGCATTAACTTCGATTTTCGGAATCGGCAAAACCCGTTCTAAAGCCATCTGCGCTTCAACGGGCATCGCCGAAGATGTTAAGATCAGAGAGCTGTCTGAAGAACAAATTGAACAGCTGCGTGAAGCAGTTGGTAAATTCGTTGTTGAAGGTGATCTGCGCCGTGAAATCACCCTGAGCATCAAGCGTCTGATGGACCTTGGTTGCTATCGTGGTTTACGCCATCGTCGTGGTCTGCCAGTTCGCGGTCAGCGTACTAAGACCAATGCACGTACCCGTAAGGGTCCGCGTAAACCGATCAAGAAATAATCGGGGTGAGTAAATAATGGCAAAGGCACCAGTTCGTGCACGCAAGCGTGTAAGAAAGCAAGTCTCAGATGGCGTGGCTCATGTCCATGCATCTTTTAACAACACCATCGTTACCATCACTGATCGTCAGGGTAACGCACTGGGTTGGGCAACCGCCGGTGGTTCCGGTTTCCGCGGTTCACGTAAATCTACTCCGTTTGCTGCTCAGGTAGCTGCAGAGCGCTGTGCAGAAGCAGTGAAAGATTACGGTATTAAGAATCTGGAAGTTATGGTTAAGGGTCCAGGTCCGGGTCGCGAATCAACTATTCGTGCTCTGAACGCTGCTGGTTTCCGCATCACTAATATTACTGATGTGACTCCAATCCCTCACAACGGTTGTCGTCCGCCGAAAAAACGTCGCGTTTAACGCCCGTTTTTAGGTTAGTTGGAGAAAGAAAATGGCAAGATATTTGGGTCCTAAGCTCAAGCTGAGCCGTCGTGAGGGCACCGACTTATTCCTTAAGTCTGGCGTTCGCGCGATCGATACCAAGTGCAAAATTGAACAACCACCTGGTCAGCATGGTGCGCGTAAACCGCGTCTGTCTGACTACGGCGGCCAGTTGCGTGAGAAGCAGAAAGTTCGTCGTATCTACGGCGTGCTGGAGCGTCAGTTCCGTAACTACTATAAAGAAGCAGCACGTCTGAAAGGCAACACCGGTGAAAACCTGTTGGCTCTGCTGGAAGGTCGTCTGGATAACGTTGTTTACCGTATGGGCTTTGGCGCCACTCGTGCAGAAGCACGTCAGCTGGTTAGCCATAAATCTATCCTGGTAAACGGTCGCGTTGTTAACATCGCTTCTTATCAGGTATCTCCGAATGATGTCGTAAGCATCCGTGAGAAAGCCAAACAGCAATCTCGCGTGAAGGCCGCTCTGGAGCTGGCTGAGCAGCGTGAAAAGCCAACCTGGCTGGAAGTTGATGCGACCAAGATGGAAGGTGTGTTCAAGCGTATGCCTGAACGTACTGATCTGTCTGCGGACATTAACGAACACCTGATCGTCGAGCTTTACTCTAAGTAAAGCTTAGTACCAAAGAGAGGACACAATGCAGGGTTCTGTGACAGAGTTTCTAAAACCGCGCCTGGTAGATATCGAGCAAGTGAGTTCGACGCACGCCAAGGTGACCCTTGAGCCGTTAGAGCGTGGCTTTGGCCATACTCTTGGCAACGCACTGCGCCGTATTCTGCTTTCTTCCATGCCGGGTTGCGCGGTGACCGAGGTTGAGATTGATGGCGTGCTGCACGAGTACTCCACCAAAGAGGGCGTACAGGAAGATATCCTGGAAATCCTGCTCAATCTGAAAGGGCTGGCGGTAAGAGTTCAGGGTAAAGATGAAGTTATTCTCACCTTGAATAAATCTGGCATTGGCCCTGTGACTGCAGCCGATATCACCCACGACGGTGATGTCGAAATCGTCAAGCCGCAGCATGTGATCTGCCATCTGACCGATGAAAACGCATCTATTAGCATGCGCATCAAAGTTCAGCGTGGTCGTGGTTATGTGCCGGCTTCTGCCCGAATTCATTCGGAAGAAGATGAGCGCCCAATCGGCCGTCTGTTGGTTGACGCTTGCTACAGCCCTGTAGACCGTATCGCCTACAATGTTGAAGCAGCGCGTGTAGAACAGCGCACCGACCTGGACAAGCTGGTCATCGAAATGGAAACCAACGGCACAATCGATCCTGAAGAGGCGATTCGTCGTGCGGCAACCATCCTGGCAGAACAACTGGAAGCTTTCGTTGACTTACGTGATGTACGTCAGCCGGAAGTGAAAGAAGAGAAACCAGAATTCGATCCGATCCTGCTGCGCCCTGTTGACGATCTGGAATTGACTGTCCGCTCTGCTAACTGCCTTAAGGCAGAAGCTATCCACTACATCGGTGATCTGGTACAGCGTACCGAGGTTGAGCTGCTTAAAACGCCTAACCTTGGTAAAAAATCTCTTACTGAGATTAAAGATGTGCTCGCTTCACGTGGTTTGTCTCTGGGCATGCGCCTGGAAAACTGGCCACCAGCAAGCATTGCTGATGAATAATCAGATCACAGGTTAAGGTTTCACTGAGAAGGATAAGGTCATGCGCCATCGTAAGAGTGGTCGTCAACTGAACCGCAACAGCAGCCATCGTCAGGCTATGTTCCGCAACATGGCCGGTTCTCTGGTTCGTCATGAGATCATCAAAACGACTCTGCCGAAAGCCAAAGAACTGCGTCGCGTAGTTGAGCCGCTGATTACTCTTGCCAAGACCGACAGCGTAGCTAATCGTCGTCTGGCATTCGCCCGCACTCGTGATAACGAGATCGTGGCAAAACTGTTTAACGAGCTGGGCCCGCGTTTCGCGAGCCGTGCCGGTGGTTACACTCGTATTCTGAAGTGTGGCTTCCGTGCTGGTGACAACGCTCCGATGGCTTACATCGAGCTGGTTGATCGTCCAGAAGCTCAAGCAGAAGCTGTTGCAGAGTAATCTGTAGCAACGTAGAAAACCCGCTTCGGCGGGTTTTTTATTGCCTGCCATTCCTCTCCTCTTTCGCTAAGCTGAACACTGTACTTTTAGCAGGAGTTCATTATGTGGTTTATCGATCAACTTGTAGAACAGCACATCCGCGCCGCGCAGGAAAAAGGTGAACTGAGTAATCTGCCTGGAGAAGGTGCGCCTTTGCAATTGGATGATGATAGTGCTGTGCCACCTGAACTACGTAGCGCCTACCGTTTGCTGAAAAACGCCGGCTTCTTACCTCCTGAACTGGCAATGCGGCGCGAAGCGCTGGAGATCAACGATCTTTTACGACAGTTGGATCCCGCCGATCAGCAAGCTGAAAGTCTGCATAAAAAACTCACTTTGTTAGAGATGCAGTTGCGTCAGGCCGGGATGAGCACCGACTTTTTACGCAGTGACTATCGCGAATCCATCAGTCAGCGTCTGCAGCAGGAGAAGTAGCATGTATAAAATTGGCCAACTGGCAAAACTTGCTGATGTCACACCCGATACCATCCGTTTTTATGAAAAACAGCAAATGATGGATCATGATATTCGCACTCAGGGTGGGTTTCGTCTTTACAGTGATGAAGACCTGCAGCGTCTGCGCTTTATCCGCTATGGGCGACAGCTTGGGTTTAGTCTGGATTCGATCCGGGGTCTGTTATCGATCCGTATCGATCCTGAACATCACACTTGCCAGGAATCGAAAGCGATCGTCGCTAAGCGCTTAGAGGAAGTGAATGGCATGATTGCAGAACTGCAAATCATGCAGCGCTCACTGGAACGTTTAGCCGAGACCTGCTGCGGCGATCAGCACAGCAGTGCCTGTTGCTCTATCCTTGAAGCGCTGGAAAAAGGAGAAGAACCGCATGCAGAAATTTGTTGTGGCAAGGATTGAATTCCACACGGGAAAGCCTATAGTTTCGCCATTATTCACTGGAGGACATTATGAGTCGCTATCAACATCGAAAAGGTAAGATTAACGATAATGCCATTGAGGCACTGCTTCATGACCCGCTATTTCGTCAGCGAGTTGAGCAAAATCATAAAGGGAAAGGCAGTTATCGACGCAAAGATAAACATGCAAAAGGCGGGAATTGGGAGGCCAGTGGTAAGCAAAAAATTTTACCACTGGCCTTCTGCTTTACGGTCAAAAAAGCCGCCTGAGTGGGCGGCTTTCTTATTACACTTTGGTATTTTGTTGCTTCAGTAAATCACGGATTTCAGTGAGTAACACTTCTTCATTGGTTGGTTTTGGTGCTGGCTTTTCCACTTCTTTTTTCTGATACAGCTTGTTCATGACTTTGATTGCCATAAAGATAGCGAAGGCTACGATGACAAAATCAAAGATGGTTTGAATAAAAGTGCCGTACTCCATCACCACTGCAGGGATATCACCTTCAGCGGGTTTTAGTACCCACTTAAACTGTTTGAAATCGACGCCGCCAATCAGCAAGCCCAGTGGCGGCATAATGATGTTAGCAACCAGCGATGAAACAATCTTACCGAAAGCGGCACCGATAATGACACCGACTGCCAGGTCAACCACGTTCCCACGCATTGCAAAATCACGAAACTCTTTGAATAAACTCATTGTTATCTCCTTGCCTTGGCCAATGGCTAAAGTCTAACAAACCTTTGTGCAATTGCCATTATCACAACGGATTAAGCAGAATTATCACGGCGGGCAATCGCCCGCCACGATCAGAGGAAGAAAGGACTCGGCTGGAACAGGCGCTCGACATCGGGGACAAACTTCTTATCTGTCAGGAACATAATCACATGGTCGCCCTGTTCAATACGGACATTATCGTTAGCGATGATCACATCATCCCCCCGCACAACTGCACCAATAATGGTTCCCGGCGGGAGTTTGATATCTTCAATTAGGCGGCCCACCACGCGCGAGGTTGTCTCTTCACCATGAGCGATCGCTTCAATCGCTTCAGCGATGCCGCGTCGTAATGATGAAACACCGACAATGTCGGCTTTACGCACGTGACTCAGCAGGGCCGAGATCGTCGCTTGCTGCGGGGAGATCGCAATATCGATCACGCTGCCTTGTACCAGATCGACATAAGCGCGGCGCTGGATCAATACCATTACCTTTTTGGCGCCCATCTTCTTGGCCAACATGGCCGACATGATATTGGCTTCGTCATCGTTGGTGACGGCAATAAACAGATCGACCTGTTCGACATGCTCTTCGGCCAGTAACTCCTGATCTGAGGCATCACCGTAAAACACGACGGTATCGTGCAAACGTTCCGCCAACTCAGCAGCGCGCTGTTGATTACGTTCGATCAACTTCACGCTGTACTGTTTTTCGAGGCGCTGCGCAAGCCCAAAGCCGATGTTGCCACCGCCGACTAACATAATACGTTTGTAAGGCTTCTCCAGACGCTGCATTTCACTCATTACCGCGCGAATATGCTGGCTGGCGGCGATAAAGAACACTTCGTCTCCGGCTTCAACAATGGTTGAGCCTTGAGGGCGTATAGGGCGATCCTGGCGAAAAATAGCGGCGACTCGCGTGTCGATGTGCGGCATATGCTCACGCAGTATGGACAACGGATTTCCGACCAACGGGCCGCCATAATAGGCTTTCACCACCGCGAGGCTGACCTTTCCTTCGGCGAAATTCACTACCTGTAAAGCGCCTGGATATTGAATCAAGCGGTAAATGTTGTCGATCACCAACTGCTCAGGCGAAATGAGGTGGTCAATCGGTACGGCTTCTGGCACGAACAATTTTTCCGCATCACGCAGGTATTCGGCTGCGCGAATACGTGCGATGCGGTTTGGCGTATTAAAAAGCGAGTAAGCGATCTGACAAGCGATCATGTTGGTTTCGTCAGAATTGGTCACGGCAACCAACATATCGGCATCTTCTGCTCCGGCCTCACGCAGTACGCGTGGATGGGAACCATGGCCGTGCACAACGCGCAGGTCGAATTTGTCCTGTAGTGCCCGCAGACGTGTTGCATCCGTATCGACTACGGTGATGTCGTTATTTTCACCCACCAGATTTTCTGCGAGTGTACCGCCTACTTGCCCGGCGCCGAGGATAATGATTTTCATCGTTGGATCGCTCTTGTCAGAATGCGCTGCACTATTTTTTCATTAACTTAGCGTAAAAGAAGCCGTCACCGCCATCTACGCTGGGGAATACTTGCCAGCCGTTGATTTGGCCTTCTGGTAGCTTCTCCGCGACCGCATCTTTGTGCTTCGTCAGGAACGTCGCGATCTGCTGATGGTTCTCTTCAGGCAAAATTGAGCAGGTCGCATAAATTAGGGTTCCGCCAGATTTCAGACGTGGCCAGACAGCCTCCAGAATTTCCCCCTGAAGATTGGCCAACTCTGCAATGTCACGATCGCGTCGCAGCCATTTGATATCTGGATGGCGGCGGATGACGCCCGTTGCAGAGCAGGGCGCATCCAGTAAAATGCGATCAAACTGTTGCTCGCCACACCAGTCTGACGGTGTACGCCCATCACCCTGGCGCACCTCTGCTTGCATACCTAATCGCTGCAAGTTTTCATGCACGCGAGTGAGACGTTGTTCATCGATATCCACTGCCAGCACTTGAGCCTGCGGTGCAATTTCCAGAATATGCGTGGTCTTACCGCCAGGCGCGGCGCAGAGATCGAGGATGCTTTCGTTATTGTGCGGCTCAAGCAGCAGGGCGCAGCGCTGTGCGGAAAGATCCTGCACGGTAACCCAACCCTGCTCGAAGCCCGGGAGTTGACTGACGGGTGCCGGTGATTCAAGACGCAGTGCGTCTGGCGCATCGCCAACGAATGCGACTTTTTCTTCGGCTTGTAACAATTCCAGCCATGCATCGCGGCTATGATGCTGGCGATTGACGCGTAGCCACATCGGGGGGCGCTGATTATTCGCCTCCACGATCTGCTGCCAGTTTTCAGGCCAGGCAGTTTGCAGGCGTTTCAATAACCAACCCGGATGCCAGTAACGCTGTGGCCCTTGGTCTACCTCAGCCATCAGCGTTTCTTGCTGACGCTGGAACTGACGGAGTACGCCGTTAATCAACCCTTTTAAATTAGTGCGTTTCAGCACTTCGGCTCCGGCAACGGTTTCTGCCAGCGCGGCGTGAGCGGGAACACGGGTGTATAACACCTGATATAAGCCAACCATAATCAGATAATGCAGCACACGCTGCTTGCCGGTTAACGGGCGCTCCATCAGCTTACCAATTAACGCTTCGAGCTGAGGTAGCGTACGCATGACGCCAAAGCAGATTTCCTGCAGCAACGCACCGTCTTTATCTGCCAGACTTTTTTGCGCACCAGGCAGAATGGCACTTAGCGATTCCCCTTTATCGACTACGCGTTCAATCAGTTGCGCGGCGAGGCTACGCAGGTTGGTTGCTTTTTTCATATTCATTCATCAAACAAAAGCCCGGTATGAACCGGGCTGAGGGTCAGGCCAGAATGGTGCCAGTGGTGAACCATTCACGACGCGAATTGAGCAGGTCTTGTGCGGACATTGCCTTTTTGCCTGCCGGTTGCAGCGACAGTAGATTCAGTACACCGTCAGTGGTTGCAACCTGAATGCCGTTTTTATCGGCATGGATGATCTCGCCTGGTTGCTTATTCTGATGAGGTAAGACGCTGGCCTGCCAGACTTTGACAGGTTGCTCATCGACCAGAAAATAGCTCATCGGCCACGGGTTAAAGGCACGAATGCAGCGTTCAAGTTGAGCAGCAGAAAGAGACCAATCAAGGCGGGCCTCTTCTTTACTCAACTTCTCAGCGTATGAAACCAGTGCTTCATCTTGCACTTCTGGTTGCGCACTACCCTTGGCCAGCAGCTCCAGTGTGTCGAGCATGCCCTGTGGCCCAAGCTGCGCAAGCTTGTCATACAACGAGGCGCTGGTGTCTTCAGGGGTAATAGGGCAGGCAAGTTTATGCAGCATGTCGCCGGTATCAAGGCCAACATCCATTTGCATAATAGTCACACCGGTTTCACGGTCTCCAGCCCAGAGTGAACGTTGAATGGGCGCCGCTCCACGCCAGCGTGGTAGCAGCGAACCGTGCACGTTGATGCAACCCAGGCGCGGCATATCAAGCACCGCTTTTGGTAGAATCAAACCGTAGGCCACCACAACCATGATATCGGCTTGTAGCTCAGCCACCAGATGCTGATTTTCTTCAGGCTTTAATGATTTTGGCTGAAACACGGGAACATCATGAGCCTGCGCCAGAACTTTAACCGGGCTTGGGGTGAGTTTATTCCCCCGTCCTGCTGGACGATCGGGCTGGGTGAATACGCCAATCACCTGATGCTCAGAAGCAAGCAGCGCGTCAAGATGACGCGCTGCGAAGTCAGGTGTACCGGCAAAGATGATTTTTAGCGGTGCAGACACAGTTTAACCTTCTGTTAGTGCTCAGGCTTCGCGTGCGTTCATGCGGGCGAGCTTTTCCAGTTTCTGTTTGATGCGCTGGCGCTTCAACGGTGACAGATAATCGATGAACAGCTTGCCATCAAGATGATCGATCTCATGCTGAATACAGATCGCTAACAGGCCATCAGTTTCTAACTCGAAACTGTTGCCGTCACGATCTTGCGCCCGCACTTTGACCCATTCCGCACGCGGCACAAAAGCACGCTGTTCAGGAATTGAGAGGCAACCCTCATCAATGCCGGTTTCGCCACCTTTATCCAGCAGTTCGGGATTGATTAACACCAAGCGCTCGTCACGATTTTCAGAAACATCGATGACGATGATGCGTTGATGAATATCGACCTGAGTGGCCGCTAAGCCAATGCCTTCTTCGGCGTACATGGTTTCAAACATGTCGTCGACGATGCGCTGAACGTCTGCATTAACCGTCGCTACGGGCGCAGCGATTTTACGAAGGCGATCATCAGGGAAATGTAATACCTGCAAAACTGACATAAATATCCAGATCTGTATGCGTTAAAGAAAAGATTACTTCCTCATATTGTAGACTTTTTGATGCCTGATTGACAGCATTGCCCCGCATGATAGCGGGCTGAACGGAGTGCAGCATGGAGAGAGTTGAAGGGATGCTCAGGCTGGCAAATGTCAAAGGGCTGCGCGGCCATCGCGCCATGGATTTAGCGCAGTGTCTGCAGACCAACATGTCCCTGGATGATGAGTTCCTACGCCATCTTGGTTTAAATGACATACAGCGCCAGCAATTCAACGATCTTTGCCCGCGGCAGTTGGAACGCACGCACCAGTGGTTGCATGACCCGATGCACCATTTGATTGCCTGTGTTGATACGCGTTTTCCTGCTCGGCTAACGGAAATCAGCCAGCGTCCCGTATTACTTTATGTCGAGGGAAATACGGATGTTTTGCTGCAGCCGCAGCTGGCAATAGTCGGTAGCCGATATTGTTCACATTATGGCAAACAATGGGGGCACTGGTTTTCACAGCAGTTATCGCTGAGTGGGTTGGTGATAACCAGTGGACTCGCGCGCGGCATCGACGGTATTGCGCACCGTGCCGCACTGGAGGCTCAGGGAAAAACGGTTGCGGTGCTGGGCAGTGGATTGCAACAGGTCTATCCCAAAAGCCATCAGTCACTGGCAAAGGAAATCATAGATAACGAGGGCGCGCTGGTTTCAGAGTTCCCGCTCAATACGATACCGCATCCGCTGAACTTTCCGCGCAGGAATCGCATTATCAGTGGCTTAAGCCAAGGGGTGCTGGTGGTCGAAGCCTCGCTTAAAAGTGGTTCACTGATCACGGCACGCTATGCACTGGAACAAAATCGCAATGTTTATGCGCTGCCCGGTGCACTCGGGAATAAGGGATGTGAGGGGACGCATTGGTTAATCCAGCAGGGCGCACTATTGGTCGCACACCCCAATAACATTCTTGAAGATTTACACTCCGCGCTTGAATGGCTGCCAGCAACCACAACAGAAACAATATATTCACAAGACAGTGACGATGTTCCATTGCCATTTGCTAGCGTGTTGGCTAACGTAGGTGATGAGGTTACACCTGTTGACGTCGTCGCTGAACGTGCCGGCCAACCTGTGCCAGTTATCTCAGCCCAGTTGCTGGAGCTGGAGTTAGCAGGATGGATCGCAGCTGTACCCGGCGGCTATGTCCGATTGAGGAGGGCATGCCATGTTCGACGTACTTATGTACTTGTTTGAGACCTATATCCACAACGAAGCTGAAATGCGCGTTGACCAGGATAAATTGACCGATGATTTAACCGATGCCGGTTTTCATCGTGAAGATATCTACAATGCGTTGAATTGGCTTGAGCGGTTAGCGGATTATCAGGATGGTCTGGTCCCGCCAGTGTTGCTGGCTACCGATCCGCTCTCTATGCGAATCTACACGGAAGAGGAAAACCAGCGTTTAGATGCCGAGTGTCGCGGTTTTATTTTGTTCCTGGAGCAAGTTCAGGTGCTGAATATGGAAACGCGCGAGATGGTCATCGAACGTGTTATGGCCCTTGATACCCTGGAGTTCGATCTGGAAGACCTCAAATGGGTGGTGCTGATGGTGTTGTTTAATATCCCTGGATGTGAAAACGCTTATCAGCAGATGGAAGAACTGCTATTCGACGTCAATGAAGGTATGCTGCATTAATTTGCGATTAATACAGTCGGAATTATGAGTAAATCAGCATTATTCTCCGTGCGTAAACACGATCCCTGCCCCGCTTGCGGGGCAGATTTAGTGATACGTGCCGGTAAACATGGCCCTTTTCTTGGCTGTGTCAATTATCCAACCTGCGACTACATTCGCCCGCTAAAAAGCCAGGGTGATGGACACATTGTCAAAGTTCTGGAAGGTCATGCTTGCCCAGAATGTGGTGCGGACAAAGTTTTGCGTCAGGGAAGGTTTGGTATGTTTGTCGGATGTAGTCACTATCCAGAGTGTGATTATACCGAAACCATCGATAAGCCTGACGAAACTGCGATCGCTTGCCCCCAGTGTCAAAGTGGGAAATTGGTACAGCGGCGTTCACGCTACGGCAAAACCTTTCATTCCTGTGACCGCTACCCAGACTGCCAGTTTGCCATCAACGCCACACCGGTTGACGGTGTATGCCCACACTGCCAGTTCCCATTGCTCATTGAGAAGAAAACCGCACAAGGCATGAAGCGCTTTTGCGCCAGCAAACGCTGTGGCAAACCCATAGCTCAGGACGAATCATCATCATGAAACAACATCAGTATTTACCAGGCTCGCTTGATTTCTGCATTAAGCAACTCCAGCAGCAGGCAGTGATTGCTTATCCAACCGAAGCCGTTTTCGGTCTAGGCTGTGACCCCGATAGCGAAAGTGCGGTGATGGCGTTGCTGGCGCTTAAACAGCGCCCAGTTGAGAAGGGACTGATCTTAATTGCTGCCGATTACGCGCAGTTGGAACCTTATATCGCCGATCGTGAACTCACTGTTGTGCAGCGTGAGCGTATGTTTGCCAGCTGGCCTGGGCCCGTCACCTATGTGGTTCCGGCGACGCCTCACACCCCGCGCTGGTTAACTGGTCGTTTTGATTCGCTGGCTATCCGCGTGAGCGACCATCCTGATGTACAAGCGTTATGTCGAGGCTTTGGCAAACCCTTGGTATCGACCAGTGCAAATCTGTCTGGTGAGCCTCCATGCCGTAATGCCGAAGAGGTCGCACAGCAGTTCGGTACTGACTTCCCAGTGTTGCATGCTGCCACAGGGGGGCGACTCAATCCTTCAGAGATTCGCGACGTTATCAGCGGCGAACTTATTCGTCAGGGTTAATTCATGGAACATTTTGCCGTTTTTGGTCATCCCATTGCGCACAGCAAATCCCCGTTTATTCATGGCCTTTTTGCCGAGCAAACAGGTATTGATCACACCTATGGCCGTATTTGCGCGCCGCTTGATGGCTTCCTGCTATCAATCAGTGACTTCTTTGCCGCTGGCGGCAAGGGCGCTAACGTCACGCTGCCATTCAAGCAACAAGCGTGGGAATTCGCTGATGAGCTGAGTGAACGCGCAGCCTTATCCGGTGCGGTTAATACTCTGAAAAAAAGAGCGGATGGCTCCGTGTTCGGCGATAACACCGATGGCATCGGCCTGCTGAGCGACCTGCAGCGATTAGAGATGATTAGCCCTGGCGATCGTATTCTATTAGTGGGAGCGGGTGGTGCAGCGCGTGGTGTAATTTTGCCTCTGCTTTCTATGGGGTGTTCTGTTGTGGTGGCCAACCGTACCGTTGAACGTGCTGAGGAGTTGGCAGAGATATTTCAGCATAGTGGGAATATTCAGGCTGCACGTTTTACTGATTTATCCAGCAACACGTTTGACCTCATTATTAATGCCACCTCCAGTGGCGTCGATGGCAAAGTTCCGCCGTTGCCGGATACATTGATTTCCGCACAGACTCGTTGTTACGACATGTTCTATCAGCAGGGGCTAACGCCATTTCTGCTGTGGTGCCAGCAGCATGGCGCACACCAGCTTGCTGATGGCTTGGGCATGCTGGTGGGGCAAGCTGCGCATGCTTTCCAGCTATGGCACGGCACGATGCCGGAGATCACGCCGGTGATTGCTCAATTAAAGCAAGCGATGCAACAGTGAATCAGGCGATCCACTTTCCCGATCGTGAAAACTGGGATGAGGAGAAACAAGCGATCGTTTTTCCCGTCCTGGTTCAGGGAATGGGATTCACTTGCGCCATCCCTTCTGAAGCGTTGCATACCCGATTTGGTTCTGGAGAAGCGATGGCGCTGTTTTGCGCTCATCGCTGGGATGTGGAAGAGGAAGCCGAACAGCTGATCCGTGCAGACGAGATCAACGATCAAGGCTGGATCTGGCTCTCCTGATCGAGGTATTCATTCTTCCATCCAACATAGTTGTTTGATGAATAAAGTAAGCCCGCAATTTCAGTTTCGCTCAATGGGCGAACCTGCTTAACCGGGCTGCCGACATAGAGATAGCCGCTTTCCAGTCGTTTGCCGGGTGGCACCAGGCTGCCGGCACCAATCATGACATCCTCTTCTACAATTACGCCATCAAGCAAAATCGATCCCATCCCAACCAATACTCTGTCGCCAATACTGCAACCATGCAGCATGGCTTTGTGGCCCACCGTCACGTCTTCCCCAATCAATAATGGATAACCTTCTGGGTTGCTGGTGGACTTGTGCGTGACGTGCAACACGCTGCCATCCTGGATATTGCTTCTTTTACCTATCACCACTTTGTTCACATCACCACGAATAGCAACCAACGGCCAGATGCTGACATCATCGGCTAGCTGCACATCGCCCACTATCACGCTGCTGCGATCGATCATGACGCGATCGCCAGTTTGCGGAAAATGGTTCTTATAAGGTCGTAGGGCTTCTGACATGATCTTTCTCCTTTTGCACTTTATGTACCTAGCCTGCGGCTTATAGGGCTGGCAAACAAGATGATTTTTGAGCGGATCGCTCGCGATCGCAGCGAAAAGAACGAAAACTCGCCAGTCGATTAAAAAGATCGAAAAAAGGGGTTGTGCAAATAATTCGGATCCCTATAATGCGCCACCACTGAGACGGCAAAGCGACAACGCAGACGGCTCAGCAGGGAGTGAAGTGATTCACCCCGCCAGATGAAAAACGCTGAAAAAAGTGTTTGACTCTGAAGGAGGAAAGCGTAACATACGCCACCTCGCAACAGCAGCTTAAGGCGCTGATTGCACCGCTCTTTAACAATTTATCAGACAATCTGTGTGGGCACTCGCAGGATTGATAT
>NZ_JBNBPL010000041.1:0-26020 GCF_059412425.1 Pantoea sp. CFCC18177 | reverse complement strand
GGCGACAACGTGAAAATGACTGTTACTCTGATCAAGCCAATCGCTATGGATCAGGGTCTGCGTTTCGCAATCCGTGAAGGCGGCCGTACTGTTGGTGCGGGTGTTGTTGCTGAAATCATCGCTTAATTGCGATAATATTTGACGCAATGCACATGAAAAGGGCATCATTTGATGCCCTTTTTGCACGCTGTTACATAGAACCTGGCTCATCAGTGATTTTCGATCATAATCATTGCTGAGACAGGCTCTGGTCTACGGCGTCGGATACCGAGTTACGCCCAAAAGCTCATTCGGTTTGGATGCCTCGCTCTGCGGGGCAGAATTGTTTCTGAATTATTGTGGCAGGTTGGTTTATGAGTGCGAATACCGAAGCTCAAGGAAGCGGACGCGGCCTGGAAGCGATAAAGTGGATTGGTGTTATCGCATTGCTGTTAGTAGCAATCGTGGGTAACTATATTTATCGTGATGTCACGCTGCCTCTGCGCGCGCTGGCTGTTGTAGTACTGATCGCTGCGGCGGGCGGTATTGCGTTGCTGACTATTAAAGGCAAAGCGACCGTGGCTTTTGCTCGTGAAGCAAGAACCGAAATGCGTAAGGTCATTTGGCCGACTCGCCAGGAAACATTGCACACCACGTTAATCGTTGCCGCGGTCACTGCCGTGATGTCACTGATTTTGTGGGGGCTGGATGGTATTCTGGTCCGTCTGGTATCGTTTATTACTGGCCTGAGGTTCTGAGATGTCTGAAGCTCCAAAAAAACGCTGGTACGTCGTTCAGGCGTTTTCCGGTTTTGAAGCCCGCGTAGCGAAGTCGCTGCAAGAGCATATCAAACTGCACAACATGGAAGAACTGTTTGGCGAAGTCATGGTGCCGACTGAAGAAGTCGTGGAAATCCGTGGCGGCCAGCGTCGCAAAAGCGAACGTAAATTCTTCCCTGGCTACGTACTGGTCCAGATGGTGATGAATGACGCCAGCTGGCACTTAGTGCGCAGTGTACCGCGTGTAATGGGCTTCATTGGTGGTACCTCTGACCGTCCTGCACCGATTAGTGACAAAGAAGTCGATGCGATTATGAACCGCCTGCAGCAGGTAGGTGATAAGCCGCGTCCGAAAACGCTGTTCGAACCAGGCGAGATGGTACGTGTCAACGACGGTCCATTTGCTGACTTCAACGGTGTGGTGGAAGAAGTGGATTACGAAAAGAGCCGCCTAAAGGTTTCTGTTTCCATCTTCGGTCGTGCAACACCAGTAGAACTCGACTTTGCTCAGGTGGAGAAAGGTTAACCCGTTTGTTCACTTTTTAGCTCTTGCAGAAGGCGCGAAATTTACCTATAATTTCGCGCCTTTTGTTTTTATGCGCTGGTAACAGCGTGTAAATCGTAATCACGGGGAGCCTGTTTTCAGGCGCTATAACCCATTTGAGGAAATATCATGGCTAAGAAAGTACAAGCCTACGTCAAGCTGCAAGTTGCAGCTGGTATGGCGAACCCAAGTCCACCTGTTGGTCCAGCACTGGGTCAGCAGGGTGTTAACATCATGGAATTCTGTAAAGCGTTCAACGCCAAAACAGAATCTCTGGAGAAAGGCCTGCCTACTCCAGTTGTTATCACTGTATACAGCGACCGTTCTTTCACCTTCGTTACCAAAACGCCTCCGGCTGCCGTTCTGCTGAAAAAAGCAGCGGGCATCAAGTCTGGTTCTGGTAAGCCGAACAAAGACAAAGTCGGTAAAGTAACGCGTGCTCAAGTACGTGAAATCGCAGAGACCAAAGCTGCGGACATGACTGGTTCTGACGTAGAAGCGATGACTCGCTCTATCGAAGGTACTGCACGTTCCATGGGCCTGGTAGTAGAGGATTAATAAATGGCTAAGCTGACCAAGCGCATGAGCGTAATCCGTGACAAAGTTGATGCGACCAAGCAGTACGACATCGCTGAAGCTATCGCGCTGCTGAAAGAACTGGCTACTGCTAAGTTCGTTGAAAGCGTTGACGTTGCTGTTAACCTGGGCATCGATGCTCGTAAATCTGACCAGAACGTTCGCGGCGCGACTGTTCTGCCACACGGTACTGGTCGTTCAGTACGTGTTGCCGTCTTCACCCAAGGCGCAAACGCTGAAGCTGCTAAAGCAGCTGGCGCTGAGCTGGTAGGTATGGAAGACCTGGCTGATCAGATCAAAAAAGGCGAAATGAACTTTGACGTTGTTATTGCATCTCCAGATGCAATGCGCGTTGTTGGCCAGTTGGGCCAGGTTCTGGGTCCACGTGGCCTGATGCCAAACCCGAAAGTCGGTACTGTAACCCCTAACGTTGCTGAAGCAGTGAAAAACGCTAAAGCAGGTCAGGTTCGTTATCGTAACGACAAAAACGGCATCATCCACACTACCATCGGTAAAGTGGACTTCGACGCTGACAAACTGAAAGAAAACCTGGAATCTCTGCTGGTTGCGCTGAAAAAAGCGAAACCATCTCAGGCTAAAGGCGTGTACATCAAGAAAGTTAGCATCTCTACCACCATGGGCGCCGGCGTTGCCGTTGACCAGGCTGGTCTGAGCGCAGCAGCAAACTAATTGCTGCTTGAAACGGGCGAAAAATTCATCTAGAATCTTACGCCCGTTGTTCTGATTGAATGCTCAATTCAGAACCCAGATTCAAAGTCACTGATGGTTAAAGCTTAATTGCCCACTCCTTCAGTGACTTAGGTTGGAGCCAGGCCTTATCCTGGCCTCCGTCCAAGACCGCAGGAGCGAAATATCTTCGGGTAAATTGCTTAATACCCTGCGTAGACGGTGACAGAACCAAAAAGAATTTTTTCTTAGCTGGATTCTGCTCACCGTGTAATAGCGCTCGTGACCTTCGGGTTGATGAGTGAAGTGAGTTCCGGGAAATTATTCCCGGTTAAATCCAGGAGCAAAGCTAATGGCATTAAATCTTCAAGGCAAACAAGCGATTGTTGCTGAAGTTAGCGAAGTAGCCAAAGGTGCGCTTTCAGCGGTTGTTGCGGATTCCCGTGGCGTTACCGTTGATAAAATGACCGAACTGCGTAAAGCAGGTCGTGAAGCTGGCGTTTACATGCGTGTTGTTCGCAACACCCTGCTGCGCCGCGTCGTTGAAGGTACTCCTTTCGAGTGCCTGAAAGACACGTTTGTTGGTCCGACCCTGATTGCATATTCTTTGGAACACCCGGGCGCTGCTGCTCGTCTGTTCAAAGATTTCGCGAAAGCGAATGCAAAATTTGAGGTCAAAGCTGCAGCCTTTGAAGGTGAGCTGATCACGGCGGCCAATATTGACCGTCTGGCAACTCTGCCGACTTACGAAGAAGCACTGGCACGTCTGATGTCGACCATGAAAGAAGCCGCTGCTGGCAAACTGGTCCGCACTCTGGCTGCTGTACGCGATGCAAAAGAAGCGGCTTAAGGCCATCTTCTTTTCCTTCGTACTTGCTAACGTATAAACTTTATCTGTTTTTTAGGAACAATCGATATGTCTATCACTAAAGATCAAATTCTGGAAGCAGTTGCAGCTATGTCCGTAATGGAAGTAGTTGAGCTGGTTTCTGCTATGGAAGAAAAATTCGGCGTTTCTGCTGCTGCCGCTGTAGCTGTTGCTGCTGGCCCAGCTGAAGCTGTTGAAGAGAAAACTGAATTCGACGTAATTCTGAAAGCTGCTGGCGCTAACAAAGTTGCAGTAATCAAAGCTGTACGTACTGCAACTGGTCTGGGCTTGAAAGAAGCTAAAGACCTGGTTGAAGCTACTGGCCCAATCAAAGAAGGCATCAGCAAAGATGACGCAGCTGCTCTGGAAGCACTGCTGAAAGAAGCTGGCGCTGAAGTTGAAGTTAAGTAAGACAACCTTCGGGTTGCAGCCTGAGTAACTCCAGGCTGATGGCTGGTGACTTTTTGGTCACCAGCCTTTTTGCGCTACAGAGGAACGATGGCGTTTCGCACTGTTTGTCCATTGTTTCTCTTCAATATCTTTTTCTATCGACGACTTAATATATCGCTTTCCTGTGAGGGTTCCCTGCCTGCGCAACGGCGACGAAATGATTTAAGAGTGATAGAAAGACGTATTGCATGGGGTGCTGCGCATCGCATGAAAAACAAAATAGTGTTGCATGAACTGTCCTATCAGGACGGACAGCGTGGTTCGACATGTCAGCTAGCTGAGGAACCCTATGGTTTACTCCTATACCGAGAAAAAACGTATTCGTAAGGATTTTGGTAAACGTCCACAAGTACTGGACATACCTTATCTCCTTTCTATCCAGCTTGACTCGTTCCAGAAGTTTATCGAGCAAGATCCAGAAGGCCAGTACGGTCTGGAAGCTGCCTTCCGCTCCGTATTCCCAATCTCAAGCTACAGCGGCAACTCTGAGTTGCAGTATGTCAGCTACCGTTTGGGTGAGCCGGTCTTTGACGTAACTGAATGTCAGATCCGTGGCGTGACCTATTCGGCACCGCTGCGCGTGAAACTGCGTCTGGTGATCTATGAGCGCGAAGCGCCAGAAGGCACCGTAAAAGACATTAAAGAACAAGAAGTCTACATGGGCGAAATTCCGCTCATGACCGACAACGGTACCTTTGTTATCAACGGTACTGAGCGTGTTATCGTTTCTCAGCTGCATCGTAGTCCTGGCGTGTTCTTTGACAGCGACAAGGGTAAGACGCACTCGTCTGGTAAAGTGCTGTATAACGCACGTATCATCCCTTACCGTGGTTCATGGCTCGACTTCGAGTTTGACCCGAAAGACAACCTCTTCGTCCGTATTGACCGTCGCCGTAAGCTGCCGGCCAGTATCATTCTGCGCGCACTGAACTACACCACTGAACAAATCCTCGATCTGTTCTTTGATAAAGTGGTTTATGAAATTCGCGATAACAAACTGCAGATGGAACTGGTGCCTGAGCGCCTGCGTGGTGAAACCGCCAGCTTCGATATCGAAGCCAATGGCACGGTCTACGTTGAGAAAGGTCGTCGCATCACTGCGCGTCACATTCGTCAGCTGGAAAAAGACGGTATTCAGCACATCGAAGTGCCGGTTGAATATATCGCTGGCAAAGTGGTCGCTAAAGACTACGTCGATCTGAACACCGGTGAGCTGATTGTTCCTGCGAACATGGAACTGTCACTGGATCTGCTGGCGAAACTGAGCCAGTCAGGCCACAAGCGCATCGAAACCCTGTTCACTAACGATTTGGATCACGGCCCGTACATTTCCGAGACCCTGCGTGTTGACCCAACCAACGATCGCCTGAGCGCGCTGGTTGAGATCTACCGCATGATGCGTCCTGGCGAGCCACCAACACGTGAAGCAGCGGAAAACCTGTTCGAGAACTTGTTCTTCTCTGAAGATCGTTACGATCTTTCTGCGGTTGGCCGCATGAAGTTCAACCGTTCTCTGCTGCGTGATGAGATCGAAGGTTCAGGCATCCTGAGCAAAGATGACATCATCGAAGTGATGAAGAAGCTGATCGGTATCCGTAACGGTATCGGTGAAGTGGATGATATCGATCACCTCGGCAACCGTCGTATCCGTTCAGTCGGTGAGATGGCAGAAAACCAGTTCCGTGTAGGTCTGGTCCGTGTTGAACGCGCAGTGAAAGAGCGTCTTTCTCTGGGCGACCTCGACACGCTGATGCCACAGGACATGATCAACGCCAAGCCGATTTCTGCTGCGGTGAAAGAGTTCTTCGGTTCCAGCCAGCTGTCACAGTTTATGGACCAGAACAACCCGTTGTCTGAGATCACGCATAAGCGTCGTATCTCTGCTCTGGGCCCAGGCGGTCTGACCCGTGAACGCGCAGGCTTCGAAGTGCGTGACGTACACCCAACCCACTACGGTCGTGTATGCCCAATCGAAACGCCTGAAGGTCCGAACATCGGTCTGATCAACTCCCTTTCTGTTTACGCGCAGACTAACGAATACGGCTTCCTTGAGACTCCGTATCGTCGCGTTGTTGACGGCAAAGTGAGTGACGAAATTCATTACCTCTCTGCAATTGAAGAGGGTAACTACGTTATCGCTCAGGCGAACACCAACCTTGCTGAAGATGGTAGCTTTGTTGACGATCTCGTCACCTGCCGTAGCAAAGGTGAATCAAGCCTGTTCAGCCGCGATCAAGTTGACTACATGGACGTTTCGACCCAACAGGTCGTTTCTGTCGGTGCGTCACTGATCCCGTTCCTGGAGCACGATGATGCTAACCGCGCCTTGATGGGTGCGAACATGCAACGTCAGGCCGTTCCAACTCTGCGCGCTGATAAGCCGCTGGTTGGTACCGGTATGGAACGTGCAGTAGCGGTTGACTCCGGTGTTACTGCCGTAGCGAAACGTGGCGGTTCCGTTCAGTACGTTGATGCTTCTCGTATCGTTATCAAAGTTAACGAAGATGAGATGTATCCGGGCGAAGCGGGTATCGACATCTACAACCTGACCAAGTACACCCGTTCTAACCAGAACACCTGCATCAACCAGATGCCGTGTGTCTCTCTGGGTGAGCCAATTGAGCGTGGCGACGTGCTGGCAGATGGCCCGTCTACCGATCTCGGTGAACTGGCGCTGGGTCAGAACATGCGCGTGGCATTCATGCCATGGAACGGTTACAACTTCGAAGACTCCATCCTCGTTTCTGAGCGTGTTGTACAGGAAGACCGTTTCACCACTATCCACATCCAGGAACTGGCCTGTGTGTCTCGTGACACCAAGCTGGGGCCAGAAGAGATCACCGCTGACATCCCGAACGTGGGTGAAGCTGCGCTCTCCAAGCTGGATGAGTCCGGTATCGTGTATATCGGTGCGGAAGTGACCGGTGGCGACATTCTGGTTGGTAAGGTCACGCCGAAAGGTGAAACCCAGCTGACTCCAGAAGAGAAACTGCTGCGTGCGATCTTCGGTGAGAAAGCGTCTGACGTTAAAGACTCTTCTCTGCGTGTACCAAACGGTGTTTCCGGTACGGTTATCGACGTTCAGGTCTTCACCCGCGATGGCGTGGAAAAAGACAAACGTGCACTGGAAATCGAAGAGATGCAGCTGAAGCAGGTTAAGAAAGACCTGTCTGAAGAACTGCAAATCTTTGAAGCCGGTCTGTTCAGCCGTATTCAGGCTGTACTGATCTCGGGTGGCGTTGAAGCTGAGAAGCTGGACAAACTGCCACGCGAGCGCTGGTTAGAGCTGGGCCTGACTGACGAAGAGAAGCAAAACTCTCTGGAACAGCTGGCTGAGCAGTATGACGAGCTGAAGCACGAGTTTGAGAAGAAACTCGAAGCTAAGCGTCGCAAGATCACCCAAGGCGATGATTTGGCACCAGGCGTGCTGAAAATCGTGAAGGTGTATCTGGCTGTTAAGCGTCAGATCCAGCCTGGTGACAAGATGGCAGGTCGTCACGGTAACAAGGGTGTTATCTCTAAGATCAACCCGATCGAAGATATGCCTTACGATGAGAACGGTACGCCGGTCGATATCGTATTGAACCCGCTGGGCGTACCGTCACGTATGAACATCGGTCAGATCCTGGAAACCCACCTCGGGATGGCAGCGAAAGGCATTGGTGAGAAAATCAATGCGATGCTGAAGAAGCAGGAAGAAGTCGCCAAACTGCGTGATTTCATCCAGCGCGCCTACGATTTGGGCACCGACGTGCGTCAGAAAGTTGACCTGAACACCTTCACCGACGACGAAGTGCTGCGTCTGGCAGAGAACCTGAAAAAAGGTATGCCAATCGCAACACCAGTGTTTGACGGTGCGAAAGAAAGCGAGATCAAAGAGCTGCTGCAGCTCGGCGGCCTGCCTTCTTCCGGTCAGATCACCTTGTTCGACGGCCGTACCGGTGAGCAGTTCGAGCGTCAGGTAACCGTAGGTTACATGTACATGCTGAAACTGAACCACTTGGTTGACGACAAGATGCACGCACGTTCTACCGGCTCTTACAGCTTGGTTACTCAGCAGCCGCTGGGTGGTAAAGCTCAGTTCGGTGGTCAGCGCTTCGGTGAGATGGAAGTGTGGGCACTGGAAGCTTACGGTGCTGCGTATACCCTGCAGGAAATGCTGACCGTTAAATCTGATGACGTTAACGGCCGTACGAAGATGTATAAAAACATCGTCGATGGCAACCATCAGATGGAACCGGGCATGCCGGAATCCTTCAACGTACTGTTGAAAGAGATTCGCTCGCTGGGTATCAACATCGAGCTGGAAGACGAGTAAGTACTCGCAAGTACTGGTTACGGGACGCGCACCTCAGGCGCGCGTCCCTGAGAGTTCCACTCCGACGGGAGCTAATCCGTGAAAGACTTACTTAAGTTTCTGAAAGCGCAAACTAAGACCGAAGAGTTTGATGCGATCAAAATTGCTCTGGCCTCGCCTGACATGATCCGTTCATGGTCTTTTGGTGAAGTTAAAAAGCCAGAAACCATTAACTACCGTACCTTCAAACCGGAGCGTGACGGTCTTTTCTGCGCCCGTATTTTTGGACCGGTAAAAGATTACGAATGCCTGTGCGGTAAGTACAAGCGTTTGAAGCATCGTGGCGTGATCTGTGAGAAGTGTGGCGTTGAAGTTACACAGACCAAGGTACGTCGTGAGCGTATGGGCCATATCGAGTTGGCTTCTCCAACTGCGCATATCTGGTTCCTGAAATCACTGCCTTCGCGTATCGGCTTGCTGCTGGATATGCCACTGCGTGATATCGAGCGCGTGCTGTACTTCGAATCTTATGTTGTGATCGAAGGCGGCATGACCAACCTGGAAAAACGTCAGATTCTGACGGAAGAGCAGTATCTTGATGCGCTGGAAGAGTTCGGTGACGAATTCGACGCGAAGATGGGTGCGGAAGCTATCCAGGCGCTGCTGAAAAACATGGATCTGGAGCAAGAGTGCGAGCAGCTGCGTGAAGAGCTGAACGAAACCAACTCCGAGACCAAGCGTAAAAAGCTGACCAAGCGTATCAAGCTGCTGGAAGCGTTCGTTCAGTCTGGTAACAAGCCAGAGTGGATGATCCTGACCGTTCTGCCGGTTCTGCCGCCAGATCTGCGTCCGCTGGTACCGCTGGACGGCGGTCGTTTCGCTACGTCAGATCTGAACGATCTGTATCGTCGCGTGATCAACCGTAACAACCGTCTGAAACGTCTGCTGGATCTGGCTGCGCCAGATATCATCGTACGTAACGAAAAACGTATGCTGCAAGAAGCGGTAGATGCCCTGCTGGATAACGGCCGTCGCGGTCGTGCCATCACCGGCTCTAACAAACGTCCTCTGAAATCTTTGGCTGATATGATCAAAGGTAAGCAGGGTCGTTTCCGTCAGAACTTGCTTGGTAAGCGTGTTGACTACTCCGGTCGTTCTGTTATCACCGTAGGTCCATACCTGCGTCTGCATCAGTGCGGTCTGCCGAAGAAAATGGCACTGGAGCTGTTCAAACCGTTCATTTACGGCAAGCTGGAACTGCGTGGCCTGGCCACCACCATCAAAGCCGCGAAGAAAATGGTTGAGCGCGAAGAAGCTGTCGTTTGGGATATCCTGGACGAAGTTATCCGCGAACACCCGGTACTGCTGAACCGTGCACCAACTCTGCACCGTTTAGGTATCCAGGCGTTTGAACCGGTTCTGATCGAAGGTAAAGCGATCCAGCTGCACCCGCTGGTTTGTGCGGCATATAACGCCGACTTCGATGGTGACCAGATGGCTGTTCACGTACCGCTGACGCTGGAAGCCCAGCTGGAAGCGCGTGCGCTGATGATGTCTACCAACAACATCCTGTCACCTGCGAACGGCGAGCCAATCATCGTTCCTTCTCAGGACGTTGTTTTGGGTCTGTACTACATGACCCGCGACAAAGTGAACGCCAAAGGCGAAGGCATGGTGCTGACTGGCCCGAAAGAAGCTGAGCGTGTTTACCGCGCTGGCCAGGCCGAGCTGCATGCGCGCGTTAAAGTGCGTATCACCGAATACAGCAAAAACGAGCAGGAAGAGTTCGTTGCGAAAACCAGCATTATCGACACCACCATTGGTCGTGCGATTCTGTGGATGATCGTACCGAAAGGCCTGCCTTACTCTATCGTCAACCAGGCGCTGGGTAAGAAAGCTATCTCCAAAATGCTGAACACCTGTTACCGCATCTTGGGCCTGAAGCCGACCGTTATCTTTGCTGACCAGACCATGTACACCGGCTTTGCTTACGCAGCCCGTTCAGGTGCCTCTGTTGGTATCGACGACATGGTGATCCCGGCTAAGAAAGCGGAAATCGTCGCGGAAGCGGAAGCAGAAGTTGCTGAGATTCAGGAACAGTTCCAGTCTGGTCTGGTTACTGCTGGCGAACGTTACAACAAAGTCATCGATATCTGGGCCGCAGCCAACGAACGCGTTTCCAAAGCGATGATGGACAACCTGCAAACTGAAACTGTGATCAACCGTCACGGCGAAGAAGAGCAGCAGGTGTCGTTCAACAGCATCTACATGATGGCCGACTCCGGTGCGCGTGGTTCTGCAGCACAGATTCGTCAGCTGGCCGGTATGCGTGGTCTGATGGCTAAGCCAGATGGCTCAATCATCGAAACGCCAATCACCGCGAACTTCCGTGAAGGTCTGAACGTACTCCAGTACTTCATCTCGACGCACGGTGCGCGTAAAGGCTTGGCGGATACCGCACTGAAAACCGCTAACTCCGGTTATCTGACGCGTCGTCTGGTTGACGTTGCGCAGGATCTGGTGGTGACCGAAGACGACTGTGGCACATTCGAAGGCATCATGATGACTCCGGTCATCGAAGGTGGCGACGTTAAAGAGCCACTGCGTGAGCGTGTTCTGGGCCGTGTGACGGCTGAAGATGTCCTGAAACCAGGCACTGCAGACATCCTGATCCCGCGTAACACCCTGATCGATGAGCACTGGTGTGATGTGATCGAACTGAACTCAGTCGATGCGATCAAAGTGCGTTCGGTTGTTGGCTGTGAAACCGACTTCGGTGTGTGTGCACACTGCTACGGTCGCGATCTGGCACGTGGTCACATCATCAACAAAGGTGAGGCCATCGGCGTTATCGCAGCACAGTCCATCGGTGAGCCGGGTACACAGCTGACGATGCGTACGTTCCACATCGGTGGTGCGGCATCTCGTGCGGCTGCTGAATCCAGCATCCAGGTGAAGAATAAAGGTACTATCAAGCTGACTAACGCCAAGTCGGTAACCAACTCCTCAGGGAAACTGGTTATCGTCTCACGTAACGTTGAGCTGAAAATGATCGACGAGTTCGGTCGTACCAAAGAGAGCTATAAAGTGCCTTACGGTGCGGTCATGGCCAAAGGTGATGGCGAGCAGGTTGCAGCGGGCGAGACCGTAGCAAACTGGGATCCACATACCATGCCGGTTATCACGGAAGTGGGCGGTTTCATTCGCTTCACTGACATGATCGACGGTCAGACCATTACTCGTCAGACTGACGATTTAACCGGTCTGTCATCGCTGGTGGTTCTGGATTCTGCAGAACGTACTGCGGGCGGTAAAGATCTGCGTCCTGCGCTGAAAATCGTTGATGCGAACGGTAATGATGTTCTGATCCCTGGTACTGATATGCCAGCACAGTACTTCCTGCCGGGCAAAGCGATTGTGCAGTTGGAAGATGGCGTGAAGATCAGCTCGGGTGATACCCTGGCGCGTGTTCCGCAAGAATCTGGCGGTACCAAGGACATCACCGGTGGTCTGCCACGCGTTGCTGACCTGTTCGAAGCGCGTCGTCCGAAAGAGCCAGCTATTCTGGCGGAGATCAGCGGTATCATCTCCTTCGGTAAAGAGACCAAAGGTAAGCGTCGTCTGGTGATTACACCGGTTGATGGTAGCGATCCGTACGAAGAGATGATTCCAAAATGGCGTCAGCTGAACGTATTCGAAGGTGAACGTGTAGAACGTGGTGACGTTGTTTCTGACGGCCCAGAGTCTCCGCACGACATCCTGCGTCTGCGTGGCGTCCATGCTGTGACCCGTTACATCACTAACGAAGTGCAGGAAGTTTACCGTCTGCAAGGCGTTAAGATTAACGATAAGCACATTGAAGTCATCGTTCGTCAGATGCTGCGTAAAGCAACCATCGCTAGCGTGGGCAGCTCCGACTTCCTGGAAGGCGAGCAGGCTGAATACTCCCGCATCAAGATCTCTAACCGTGAACTTGAAGCGAATGGCAAAATCGGCGCAACCTTTATGCGCGATCTGCTGGGTATCACCAAAGCGTCACTGGCTACCGAATCGTTCATCTCTGCCGCATCGTTCCAGGAAACCACTCGTGTCCTGACCGAAGCAGCTGTAGCAGGTAAGCGCGATGAACTGCGCGGCCTGAAAGAGAACGTGATCGTGGGTCGTCTGATCCCAGCCGGTACCGGTTATGCTTACCATCAGGATCGTATGCGTCGCCGCTCTGCGGGTGAAGCACCGGTTGCTCCGCAGGTGACTGCGGATGAAGCCTCTGCAAGCCTGGCTGAACTGCTGAACGCCGGTCTGGGCGGTAGCGACGACGAGTAATCGTTGCTAAGTCTGATCGATAAAAAACCCTGCCTCGGCAGGGTTTTTTTTAATCTGAATTTAATCCTTGCGGCAGACATCGTGTCGAGTCAGCCCAATGTCGCGCAGTTGGGCATCGCTCAGGTGAGACAAAATTTTCCGCGTCTCACGTCTGTTACGCCAGTTTCTCACCGCGCTACGCGCGCCGCGCAAAATATCCAGCAATGTTACATCAAAAGGTTTAGCCGCTCGGTTTTGATCGAATTCCATTATTTGTGCCCTCAGTGAGATGTCTGGGTCACATTGTCCATTTCTGCATCGATTCAATACAGATTCAAAAAACACTTATCTTTAACATACAGATTGCATATTCAGCGATCTGAATGGTAGAAAGGGTGTCAATCTGTACTGGTTTTCGCTGCTGAATAAGATGAGGTGGGATACGATGACGCGCTATCAGCATTTGGCCTGTCTGCTGTCGGACAGGATTGAACAAGGCCTCTATCGCAGTGGAGAACGTTTACCGTCAGTACGCACGTTGAGTCTGGAACACGGCGTCAGCATTAGCACCGTACAGCAGGCGTACCATTTACTGGAAGAGAAGCAGCTGATTGTGCCACAGCCGCGATCCGGTTATTTCGTTGCAACTCGAAAATCGACCCCACCGGTACCTGGCATGACCCGCCCAGCGCAGCGGCCCGTGGAGATCACGCAATGGGAATCGGTACTGGAGTTGCTGAGCAGCCGAATGGACAGTGATGTGCTGCAACTGGGCAGTGGCATACCGGATTTAACCCAGCCAACGTTAAAGCCGTTATGGAAAATCCAAAGTCGCATGGCGCAGAAGCAGGATGCTGGCTTGCTCAATTATGACAGCCTGGTGGGTGTCAGTGCATTACGCGAGCAAGTCGCCAGGCTGGCGATAGACAGTGGCTGCCAGCTCAGCGCCGATGACATCGTTGCCACCACGGGCTGCCATGAGGCGTTGTCGATATCGATCCGCGCAGTGTGCGATCCGGGCGATATCATTGCGGTGGAATCGCCTACTTTCCATGGCACGATGCAAACGTTACGCGGTTTTGGGATCCGCGCGATCGAAATTCCCACGGATTCCGTCACCGGCATGAGTCTTGAAGCGCTTGAACTGGCTTTTGAACAGTGGCCAATTAAAGCGGTTGTGGTGGTCCCCAACTGCAACAACCCGCTGGGATTCATCATGCCTGAATCGCGTAAGCGGGCATTGCTGGCATTGGCACAGCGCTTTGATGCGGCCATTATCGAAGACGACGTTTACGGTGAGCTGGCGTGGGAATACCCGCGACCGATAACCATCAAGTCTTTGGATATGGATGGCCGCGTATTGTTGTGCAGCTCTTTTTCTAAAACGCTGGCGCCCGGTTTACGCGTTGGCTGGGTGGCGCCGGGACGATATCGTGACCGCGTGTTGCACATGAAATATATCAGTACCGGATCAACGGCCACGCAGCCACAACATGCTGTCGCCGAGTTTGTTCGTCAAGGTCATTACGGCCCACATATCCGTCGTATGCGTCAGGTGTATCAACGGAATTACGACATCTTTAGCTGCTGGGTACGCCACTATTTTCCCTGTGGGATTTGCGTGTCTCGTCCCCAGGGGGGCTTCCTGATGTGGATCGAACTGCCAGAAGCGTTTGACGCTGTTCGACTTAACACTGAGCTGCGTACTCTGAAGATACAGGTCGCCGTTGGGTCGTTGTTTTCCGCCTCGGGAAAATATCGTAACTGTCTGCGCCTGAATTACGGTTTGCCCATTAACGAGCATACTGAGCAGGCGATTGCCCAACTGGGTGCTGCGGTGGAGCAGGCCATGCTGGCCTGTAATGCTGAAACGCTGCATGCCACTTCCCTGACGAATTAAGTTGGAAAGGCAGGGCTGGGGAGAGAGGAAGACCAGCCCTGGCCCACTGCAAGCGGCAGCGGGCAGGCACACTTTAGCGAAGTCAGCTTTAGGCGCTAGCCTTATAAAATCAGGCTTCGCGCCATATTCCGGTCTTTATCACTCTATTGCAGCCAGTTACATCAACTCTGCAGGCTGGGTTCCAGATTCAACCAGGTCGAGCAACGTTTGTGTTGCCTTACGCCAGTCAGCCGCCTGAGTAATGGCGCTGACGACCGCAATACTGCCCACCCCTGTGGCCAGCACTTCCGGCACCCGCGCCAGTGAAATGCCGCCGATGGCGACGGTTGGCACGTCCTGCAATCGCGCCAGATGACGTTTGAGTTCGATTACGCCCTGCGGAGCGGAGGGCATGTCTTTAGTTTGCGTCGGATAAATATGCCCTAAAGCAATATAAGAGGGGCGAAGTGCCAGGGCGCGGTCCAGTTCGGCATCATCATGAGTTGATAAACCGAGACGTAAACCTGCCTGGCGGATCGCCTGCAGATCCGCTACGTCCAAATCTTCCTGGCCAAGGTGAACACCGTAAGCGTTGTATTTGATCGCTAATCGCCAGTAATCATTGATAAACAAGCGTGCGCGGTACTGTTTACCCAGCGCAATGGCTTCGCGCACGGCATCTTCCACTTCATGATCCTGGCAATCTTTGATACGCAGTTGCAGGGTGCGCACACCGGCTTCCAGCAGGCGTTTAATCCACTCTACGCTATCAACAACGGGATACAGCCCCAGTTTCGGGGCGGTGGCCGGAAAGGCGTCGGTCATACTTTTTCCTCTTTAAGGGCATCGGCGGCGTGATAGATCTCACCACCACGGCTACGGAAGGCGTCTGACATTTGCGCCATGCCAATTTCAATCGGCTGCGCTTCTGCCTGCTGGCGAGCAGCATATTCACGCACTTCCTGAGTAATTTTCATTGAGCAGAATTTGGGGCCGCACATCGAGCAGAAGTGAGCGACTTTCCCTGATTCCTGCGGCAAGGTTTCATCGTGGTAGGCTCGCGCGGTGTGCGGATCGAGTGCCAGATTGAATTGATCTTCCCAGCGGAATTCGAAACGCGCTTTCGACATGGCATTATCGCGGATCTGGGCTCCGGGATGCCCCTTCGCCAGATCGGCCGCATGGGCGGCGATTTTATAGGTGATCAATCCCTGTTTCACATCTTCTTTATTTGGCAGACCCAAGTGCTCTTTCGGTGTGACGTAGCACAGCATGGCACAGCCAAACCAACCAATCATCGCGGCACCAATTCCTGATGTGAAGTGATCATAACCGGGTGCGATATCTGTGGTGAGTGGTCCGAGCGTATAAAACGGCGCTTCATGGCAGTGCTCCAGCTGTTCGGTCATGTTACGGCGGATCATCTGCATTGGCACGTGGCCAGGGCCTTCAATCATCACCTGCACATCGTATTCCCAGGCGATCTTCGTTAGCTCACCCAAGGTGTGCAGTTCGGCAAACTGCGCTTCATCGTTGGCATCCTGAATCGACCCTGGACGCAGACCATCACCCAGTGAGAGGGCAACATCATAAGCCGCACAGATCTCGCAGATCTCGCGGAAGTGCAGATACAGGAAACTCTCCTGATGATGCGACAGGCACCACTTCGCCATGATCGATCCCCCGCGCGAGACAATGCCGGTCAGACGTTTGGCGGTCATCGGAACATAGCGCAACAGCACGCCCGCGTGAATGGTGAAGTAATCGACGCCCTGTTCGGCTTGCTCAAGCAGGGTGTCGCGGAAGATTTCCCAGTTCAGATCTTCCGCTACGCCGTTAACCTTCTCCAGCGCCTGATAAATCGGTACGGTTCCAATCGGCACCGGACTGTTTCGCAAAATCCATTCCCGCGTTTCATGGATGTAACGGCCTGTGGAGAGGTCCATCACGGTATCGGCGCCCCAGCGCGTTGACCACACCAGTTTCTCTACTTCCTCCTCAATCGATGAACTCACCGCCGAGTTGCCGATATTGGCATTCACTTTGACCAAAAAGTTACGGCCAATGATCATCGGTTCAGATTCAGGGTGATTAATGTTGGAGGGGATAATGGCTCGACCGCTGGCCACTTCCTGGCGGACAAATTCGGCGGTAATGTTTTCCGGCAGATGCGCCCCGAAGCTGTGCCCGGGATGTTGTTGCAGCAGCACTTCACCACGAATACGTTCGCGCCCCATGTTTTCACGGACCGCAATAAACTCCATTTCAGGCGTAATCATTCCCTGTCGAGCATAGTGCAACTGCGTCACACAGCGGCCGGTTTTCGCACGGCGTGGCTGGGGTAGGTGCTCAAAGCGCAGATGATCCAGTCCCTCATCGGCCAAGCGCTGCTGGGTATAACTGGAACTTAGCTGGTGGATCGCTTCGCTGTCATCACGTTCGGCAATCCAGCTGGCACGCAATTTCGCCAATCCCTGATGCACATCGATAGTGGCTTCCGGGTCACCATAAGCACCTGCGGTGTCATACACCGGCACAGCTTCATTCGGCTCAAGCTTAGGGTTCTCTCTGGTGCCGCCAATCTGAGTTGGGCTCAGCTGGATTTCGCGCATCGGTACACGAATATCCTCACGGCTACCGGTGATCCAGATACGTTTTGAGTTGGGAAAAGCGGTGCCTTGCAGTGAATCAATAAATTCCTGCGCTTGTGCACGTTGTTCACGACGAGAAGTTTTAGCAACAGACATAGCAAATTTCCTGATTTAAGGGGAAGTTGCTTGTCCAGAGTTCGGAAGGAGTAACAGAAGCGATACCGGGCGCCAACACGCATCGTTCTGGTTATGTCTACTCTTGTTCCCTTCGCAGGTACTAACCTGATCAGGTTCCGCGGATCCCGAATTAACGGTCTCAGCCCCGGGGGGCACTCCGACAAGGTGTGCGTTTGCGGTTTAAGCTACTTTGCTTGCCATTTCTCGCCTGGGCAGTGCTCGTGACCGTCACGTACTTCGTGTACGCTCCGGTCCCTGCGCGCTGTCCGTGCGTGAACTGGCTGCGCACGCTACGCTTAAACCACAAACTTGCCGCTCATAAAGAGGGCAATAAAAAAAAGCCCATTCAGCATAAGAGGGCTTTTTCGGAATAACAAGCCTTTTACATCTTTCGGGGTTAAGCAGGACGTGCAATGGGGCTCTCATTGGCGACCGGAACGCTTGCCAGCTGGTTATCCCAGGCCAGTTTTACCAGTTTATCCTCCAGCGTAAAACGTGACTCCAGTACTTCACCCACTTCGGAGAGCGCCTTCTGAAACTCAACACAGTTATCATCATTGATGGCTTGCTGAAGATGGCTGTCATACAGCTGCATGATGCTATCGGTGTTGGCCTCGAGCGCGGGGTAGATCTGAGACGCGGCAATTAACGGGCTGTCACCTTGCATTTCGTTGATGATGCGTTCGTAAATACTGAAATGCCCGGTGGAGAGGTAATCCACCAGATTGTGGCAAAACGCATCCAGTGCCTGTTCATCCAGCGCTGAAAGCGCATCTTTATTCGGCTTGATGCCAATTAACTCGTAATACGTGACGAGCAACTGTCGACGGGCGCGCAACCAAGTGTCGACTAATTCATTACCGCCACCTACACGCTCTGTCAGGTCATCTAACTGGGTCAGCATATGGGGCTCCAAGTGAGTTATAGTTGTTTATTCGACACTTAACATCAGGATTCAGCGTGCCATTTGACGCTAAGGACAACGAATAAGATGCAACGTGAGATCTCAAGCGTAGACGCTGGCTGGTGGATTGTCAGCCATGAGCAAAAACTTTGGTTGCCGCAAGGTGAGCTGCCGCATGGCTTATCGAGCGATTTTGGCTTAGTGGGTAGCGCGGGCATATTGATTGGCGAATGGCAGGGTGAAAATGTCTGGTTGGTGCGTGAATCACGCCCTGACAATATGGCCTCTGTTCGCCAGCTTATCGACGAAGATGTCGGCTTGTTCCAGATTGCTGGGCGCGGTGTACAACTGGCGGAGTTTTACCGTTCCCATCGCTGGTGTGGTTACTGTGGGCATGAAATGCATCTCAGTAAACGCGAATTTGCCTGCCTGTGTCACCATTGCCGTGAGCGCTATTACCCACAAATTGCTCCCTGCATAATCGTCGCGATTCGTCGAGGCGATGAGATATTGCTCGCCAATCATGCGCGTCACCGCAACAGCATTTACACAGTATTAGCTGGCTTTGTTGAGGTTGGAGAGACGCTGGAGCAGGCCGTGGCGCGAGAGGTGATGGAGGAGAGTAATGTGCGGGTCAAGAACGTCCGTTATGTCACTTCACAGCCGTGGCCATTCCCGCACTCTCTGATGATGGCGTTTATGGCGGAATACGAAGGCGGCGAGTTGCAGCATGATGGCAAAGAGTTACTGGATGCGGGCTGGTATCGCTATGACGATCTTCCGCTGTTACCCCCGGCTGGGACGGTGGCCCGTCGTTTGATTGAAGATACCGTTGCCCTGTGCCGCGCCAGCGCCTCGTGAAAATGCTACACTGGCGGCCTTAGCATGAGAGAGCCCATTATGAGTGAACTGAAGAACGATCGTTATCTGCGCGCCCTGTTACGCCAGCCGGTAGATGTCACACCGGTGTGGATGATGCGACAAGCCGGGCGTTATTTACCGGAGTACAAAGCCACGCGCGCTGAGGCCGGTGATTTTATGTCGCTGTGTAAGAATGCGGAGCTGGCGTGTGAAGTCACGTTGCAGCCGCTGCGTCGTTATGCGCTGGATGCGGCGATCCTCTTCAGCGATATTTTGACCATTCCCGATGCGATGGGGCTGGGGCTCTATTTTGAAACGGGTGAAGGCCCGCGTTTCTCCAATCCTATTACTTGCCGCGCAGATGTCGATAAGCTGCCGATTCCCGATCCCGAGCAGGAACTGGGATACGTGATGAACGCGGTGCGTACCATTCGTCACAACCTTAAAGGCGAAGTCCCGCTGATTGGTTTCTCTGGCAGCCCGTGGACGCTGGCAACCTATATGGTTGAAGGCGGTAGCAGCAAAGCCTTCACCAAAATCAAAAAGATGATGTATGCCGAGCCACAAACGCTGCACAAGTTGCTCGATAAGCTGGCTGACAGCGTCATTCTGTATCTAAACGCCCAGATCAAAGCCGGTGCTCAGTCGGTCATGGTATTTGATACCTGGGGCGGTGTGTTGACGGGGCGTGATTATCGCGAGTTCTCGCTGTATTACATGCATAAAATCGTTGATAGCGTGCTGCACGAAAATGAAGGTCGTCGTGTACCGATTACGCTGTTCACCAAAGGCGGCGGACAGTGGTTGGAAGCGATAGCGGCAACCGGTTGTGATGCGCTGGGTCTGGACTGGACCACTGATATTGCTGATGCACGCCGTCGTGTGGGTGACAAAGTGGCGCTGCAGGGCAATATGGATCCTTCCATGTTGTATGCGCCGCCAGCGCGTATCGAGCAGGAAGTCGCAGGTATTCTGGAAGGCTTCGGTAAAGGTGAAGGCCACGTGTTTAACCTCGGCCATGGTATTCACCCCGATGTACCACCTGAACACGCGGGTGCCTTTGTAGAAGCAGTACACCGCCTGTCACGCCCTTACCATCAAGGCTAAGCATGGATTTAGCTGCNTAACCTCGGCCATGGTATTCACCCCGATGTACCACCTGAACACGCGGGTGCCTTTGTAGAAGCAGTACACCGCCTGTCACGCCCTTACCATCAAGGCTAAGCATGGATTTAGCTGCGCTTCGGGCTGAACAGCTACAGCGCGCTGCTGAGGTTGTGCGGCAGGATGATTTTGACATCCTGCCGCCACGCTACATTGCCGGTGCAGACGTCGGTTTTGAGCAGGAAGGCGCCGTTACGCGCGCCGCGCTGGTGGTATTGGAATATCCTTCATTACAGTTGGTTGAACATCGCATCGCGCGTATTGAAACCATCATGCCGTATATACCTGGCTTCTTATCATTCCGCGAAGTGCCTGCGCTACAGGCCGCCTGGCAGCAACTCACGCATCAACCCGATCTCTTATTCGTCGATGGTCATGGTATTTCTCATCCGCGTCGGCTTGGCGTTGCCGCCCATTTTGGCTTGCTGGTGGATGTGCCAACCATTGGCGTGGCCAAGAAACGGCTGTGCGGTCAATTTGCCGAACTGGACCCTGAGCCAGGTAGCTGCCAACCGTTGATGGATAAAAGCGAGCAGATTGGTTGGGTGTGGCGCAGTAAGGCGCGCTGTAATCCACTGTTCGTTTCTACCGGGCATCGGATTAGCCTGGCGAGTGCGCTGCATTGGGTCGAATTGTGCACGGCTGGCTATCGTTTACCTGAGCCTACGCGTTGGGCCGATGCGGTGGCGTCGAACCGTTCGACATTTCTACGTTGGCAAAATGCGCGTTAACGCTGTTTGCGCGCGGCTTTTGCGGTACACTGCCGCCAGCTAACCTATTGAGAGTAAGTTGATGTTACAGAACCCCGTCCATTTGCGTCTGGCTAAGCTGGAAAGCTGGCAGCATATGACCTTTATGGCCTGTCTGTGCGAGCGGATGTTCCCTAACTACTGGGCCTTCTGTCAGCAGACTGAATTTGCCGACCCGCAGCTCTATCGTCGCATCCTGGATCTTGTCTGGGAAAGCCTGACGGTGAAAGACGCCAAGATCAACTTCGACAGCCAACTGGAAAAGCTGGAAGCTGCGATTCCAGATGGTGATGATTTTGATGTCTACGGCGTTCATCCAGCGATTGACGCCTGCGTAGCCCTGAGTGAAATGCTGCATGCATTGCTGAGTGGTGAAACGCTGGAGCACGCCATCGAAGTCAGCCGTACGTCGATCACCACCGTGGCTATCCTGGAAATGACCCAGGCCGGTCGCGAAATGACCGATGCGGAGCTGCGCGAAAATCAGGCTGTCATTGATGAATGGGATCTGCAGTGGGAGATTTTTCGCCTGCTGGCAGACTGCGAGGAGCGCGACCTGGAGCTGATTAAGGGGTTACGTTCTGACCTGCGCGAAGCGGGAATCAGTAACATCGGTATACTTTTTCAGCAATAAGGCGAGAAAACGTGACTTCAGGCCCGAATTACCGCGCCTGGAGGCTTCACATCAGCCCCCTGTCTGGTCTACATTTGGGGGGCTGAAAATTGTGGCTATCTTTGCGTGCAGGCTGAAGAGTGCCAGAATATGGCTTTTCCCTCGCACTCGTTGCTTAGCAAGCGATAAATACACTTTAAGGATAACTTATGAACAAGACTCAACTGATTGATGTGATCGCAGAGAAAGCTGACCTGTCAAAAACCCAGGCTAAAGCTGCGCTGGAATCTACCCTGGCTGCGATCACTGAGTCTCTGAAAGAAGGTGATGCTGTACAACTGGTTGGTTTTGGTACTTTTAAAGTGAACCACCGCGCAGAGCGTACCGGTCGTAACCCACAGACTGGTAAAGAGATCAAAATTGCTGCAGCTAACGTGCCAGCATTCGTCTCTGGTAAAGCTCTGAAAGACGCTGTTAAGTAAGTTTTCCGCATCGCGGTTTAAGCTTTAAAAGAGGGGCGTCAATGCCCCTTTTTGTTACTGGGGCCTGTCATGCTGAACACGATTACTCAGCGCGTCTGCGCCCTGTTTCTCGGTGCGCTGCTCACGGGCTGTAGCACAACTCCTGATCTTCCTGCCTTTACGGCGAGTGGCTATTTAGCCGATCGCGGCACTGTGCGCATCTGGCGCAAAAATAGCGACCATCAAGCTATCCATATTCGTACCGTCTACACCCCCTTCAATGGCGATGCCATGGAGACCACCGACTACAACTGGCAGCAGAATAAACTGGCCAGCGTAGAGCGCCGTGTAGCGGGCAAGCAGCCGGACGATGTTACGCTGCGTTTCGACTCCCTCGGTAATCTTAACTTTATGCAGCGCCAGTTGGCGGGCCGACGTGAAGCGGTGAGCGGCGATAGCATCGAACTCTATCGTTTCGATGCCCAGCGTATGCTGGAGCAGAGTAACGCTTTGCTGAGTGGCCGTGTATTGCTGAGCCAGGGGCACTGGTTAGGCGGCACGCAAGTGCGTGACTGCGACGGTAAAACCGTTAATGCACCTTTTGATAGTGAAACACTCAGCACCTTGAATCAGCAGCAACAGAGCCAGCCGCAGCCGTTAATGGTGTCGTGGTTAGAAGCGCCGGAAGGGGTACAGCTTTTACGGGCAACGCCAGAAGATGAGTGCAGCTGGCAGCCGAGAGAGGGTGATTTTTAGGGGGCGGCCTTGCGACCGCCCACCCGATTACTTGCGGTTGATCGCGCGGTAACCGATATCTTTACGGCAGAAGCTGCCATCCCAGGAAATATGTTGCGCTAACGCATAGGCATTCTTTTGCGCCGCTGCGACATCTTCACCGAGTGCGGTAACACAGAGTACGCGACCACCGTTAGTGACCACTACGTCATCCTTCATCGTTGTGCCCGCATGGAAGACTTTGCCATCCGGCACTTCTTCCAACGGCAGACCGTGAATTTGATCGCCAGTTTTGTAGTCAGCAGGATAACCGCCAGCAGCCAGAACTACACCCAGCGATGGGCGCGGATCCCATTGTGAGGTCTGCTTATCCAGCTTGCCATCCACCGCAGCCAGGCACAGCTCAACCAGGTCAGACTGCAAGCGCAGCATGATCGGCTGAGTCTCTGGATCGCCAAAGCGGCAGTTGAATTCGATCACTTTCGGCTGGCCGGCTTTGTCGATCATCAGACCTGCATACAGGAAACCGGTATAGGTGTTGCCTTCCGCTTTCATGCCGTTCACGGTTGGCCAGATGATCTGATCCATCACGCGCTGGTGGATCTCATCGGTGACGACCGGAGCAGGTGAGTAAGCCCCCATACCGCCGGTGTTTGGACCGGTATCACCATCGCCTACACGTTTGTGATCCTGGCTGGTGGCCATTGGCAGTACGTTGTCACCATCGACCATCACGATGAAACTGGCTTCTTCGCCGTCAAGGAACTCTTCAATCACAATACGGTGGCCTGCATCGCCAAAGGCGTTGCCTGCCAGCATGTCCTGCACGGCGGCTTCAGCTTCAGCCAGTTCCATCGCAACGATAACGCCTTTGCCCGCGGCTAAGCCGTCAGCTTTGATGACGATCGGTGCGCCTTTCTCACGCAGGTAAGCCAGCGCAGGCTCAACTTCGGTAAAGTTCTGGTATTCGGCGGTTGGGATCTGCTGGCGCGCCAGGAAATCCTTGGTGAATGCTTTAGAGCCTTCTAATTGGGCGGCAGCTTGAGTCGGGCCAAAGATCTTCAGACCTGCAGCGCGGAAAGCATCCACGACACCAATGACCAGCGGAGCTTCGGGACCCACGATGGTCAGATCGATGTTCTCTTGCTGGGCAAAGGCCAACAGCGCAGGCACATCGGTGGCGCTGATCGCTACGTTCTGTAATGCAGGTTCCAGTGCGGTACCTGCATTGCCCGGTGCCACAAACACCGTTTCAGCCAGTGGTGACTGTGCAGCCTTCCATGCCAGCGCGTGTTCACGTCCGCCATTACCAATCACTAATATTTTCATCTTTACAGCTCCAGAGGATTAATGGCGGAAGTGACGCATGTCGGTGAAGATCATGGCAATGCCGTGTTCATCGGCGGCGGCAATGACTTCGTCATCACGAATAGAACCGCCAGGCTGAATCACACATGAGATACCCACTGCCGCTGCCGCATCGATACCGTCGCGGAACGGGAAGAACGCATCTGAAGCCATGGCAGAACCTTTGACTTCCAGACCTTCGTCACCGGCTTTAATGCCAGCGATTTTGGCAGAGTAAACACGGCTCATCTGGCCAGCGCCGATGCCGATGGTCATATTGTCACGCGCATACACAATGGCGTTGGATTTAACGAACTTAGCGACCTTCCAGCAGAACAGGGCATCACGCAGCTCTTGCTCGCTTGGCTGACGCTTGGTCACCACGCGGAGTTGGCTGGCATCCACCATCCCAAGATCGCGATCCTGCACCAGCAGGCCACCGTTAACACGTTTGAAGTCCAGTGCGGCAACACGGCCCTGCCACTGGCCACAGACCAGAACGCGTACATTCTGCTTAGCCGCGGTTACTTTCAGTGCTGCTTCGCTAGCAGAAGGTGCGATGATCACTTCCACGAACTGACGGCTGATAATCGCTTGCGCGGTGGCTTCATCCAGCTCGCGGTTGAAAGCGATGATGCCGCCGAAGGCTGACGTTGGGTCGGTTTTGTAGGCGCGCTCGTACGCATCAAGAATGGAACCACCTACGGCAACGCCGCATGGGTTCGCATGTTTCACGATGACACAAGCAGGTTCGTCAAACTCTTTAACGCATTCCAGCGCAGCATCGGTATCCGCGATGTTGTTATAGGAGAGCGCTTTGCCTTGAACTTGTTCTGCGGTAGCAACGGAAGCTTCCGCTACATTCTCTTCTATATAGAAAGCAGCATCCTGATGGCTGTTCTCACCGTAACGCATGTCCTGCTTCTTGATGAAGTTTAGGTTCATGGTGCGTGGGAAGCGGCCGGCTGGTTCTTTGCTGTCGCTGTGATAAGCCGGGACCAGGCTACCGAAGTAGTTGGCAATCATGCTGTCGTAAGCGGCGGTGTGTTCGAACGCTTTGATGGCCAGATCAAAACGGGTGTCCAGCGTCAGAGAGTTTTCGTTAGCGTCCAGCTCGGCAATGATGGCCTCGTAGTCGCTGCTCTTCACCACAATCGCGACGTCTTTATGGTTCTTCGCCGCGGAGCGCACCATAGTTGGACCACCGATATCGATGTTCTCTACGGCGTCTTCCAGGGTGCAACCCGCTTTAGCAACAGTCTGGGCGAAGGGGTAAAGGTTGACGACAACCATATCGATTGGGCTGATAGCATGTTCGGACATGATCGCATCGTCGGTGCCGCGACGGCCTAAAATGCCGCCATGCACTTTCGGGTGCAGCGTTTTGACGCGTCCATCCATCATTTCCGGGAAACCGGTGTAGTCAGAAACTTCAGTAACGGGCAGGCCCGCATCTGCCAGCAGGCGAGCAGTACCACCTGTGGAGAGCAGCTCAACACCACGGCTGGAGAGTGCCTGAGCAAATTCGAGGATACCGGCTTTATCAGAGACACTGAGTAGCGCGCGGCGTACAGGACGACGTTGTTGCATGGTGGTTTTATCCCTTGGCTTTGTTTCGCATAAATAAGAGCGTTACATCAAGCTTAGCGTTTCCTTCTATATAGAAGAGAACACCTGCTTCATGTAACGCCCCAAAAGGGGCATCCTTGACGTCGCCGGGCATTGTAGCGAAAACGTTTGCGTGATGCTCGCCTAAATTCAGTTGTGCCGATGAATGTGGATAACATTGTGTGTAAGTGGGTATAAGGCGGGGTTTTGCTGTGGAATGCAGCGAACAGTTGTTTTTATTGAATTTAGCGGTTGCGCGCTGCGAACAACTCCCTATAATGCGCATCCATCGAGACGGCACAACGGTTTACGAAGTGCGGTGTCGACAGGAAGCTTCGATAAGAACTTCCGCCAGATGAAAAACGCTGAAAAAAGTGTTTGACTCTGAAGGAGGAAAGCGTAATATACGCCACCTCGCAACAGCAGCTTAAGGCGCTGATTGCACCGCT
>NZ_JBNBPL010000040.1:0-31630 GCF_059412425.1 Pantoea sp. CFCC18177 | reverse complement strand
GTGAAGTGGCGATCGCGCGTATGAAGAATGCGCTGGCGGAGCTGATCATCGACGGCATCAAGACCAACGTCGAGCTGCAGATGAAAATCATGTCCGACGAACACTTCCAGCAGGGTGGCACCAACATCCACTATCTGGAGAAAAAACTCGGCCTGCAACACTGAGCATTTAACCACCACGGGCGGCCCGAGGGCCGCACCCTACATGAGTCCAATATCTCACACATAAAATCTGGAGGTCAGTTTGTCTGAACTTTCCTATGTGACGGGTGACCGTCACTCCGCCTGGTCAACCTACTTAACCCAGGTCGAACGCGTATTGCCGCTCCTTGGCGATCTCAGCCGCTGGGCTGATACGTTAACCCATCCCAAGCGCGCATTAATCGTTGATATACCACTTGAAATGGATGACGGCACCGTACGCCATTTCGAAGGGTACCGCGTCCAGCACAACTTATCTCGCGGGCCGGGCAAGGGCGGGGTGCGATTCCATCCCGATGTCACGTTGCAGGAAGTGATGGCGCTCTCCGCATGGATGACGGTGAAATGCGCGGCGCTCAATCTGCCGTTTGGCGGCGCAAAGGGCGGTGTGCGAGTGGACCCGACTCAGTTGTCACACAAAGAGCTGGAGCGATTAACGCGGCGTTACACCAGTGAAATTGGCAATATGATAGGTCCACAGCAGGATATTCCCGCGCCTGACGTCGGTACCAATGCACAGGTGATGGCCTGGATGATGGACACCTGGTCAATGAATGTCGGGGCCACCACCACTGGTGTGGTAACGGGTAAGCCCGTGCATTTAGGTGGTTCGCTTGGGCGCGTGAAAGCCACCGGGCGCGGCGTGTTTGTCACCGGCTGTCGTGCGGCGGAAATGCTGGATATCGACGTAGTTCAAAGTCGCGTGGCGGTGCAGGGCTTTGGCAACGTGGGCAGCGTGAGTGCCGAGTTGTTCCATGCACAGGGTGCCAAAGTGGTGGTGGTGCAGGATCACAGCGCCACGCTCTATCTGCCAACGGGACTGGATATTCCCGCGCTGCAAGCCTGGCAACAGACACACGGCAGTATCAAAGGTTTTCCAGGTGCCGATCATATTGTTGATGAACACTTCTGGACGCAGCCCTACGATATTCTGGTACCGGCCGCGTTGGAGGGGCAGATCACCGCGGAAAGAGCCAGTCTGTTGCAATGTCGCTTGATCATCGAAGGCGCAAACGGCCCAACGCTGCCAGAAGCCGATGATGTGTTGCAGCAACGCGGGATTGCGGTGGTGCCGGACGTGATTGCCAATGCGGGCGGCGTCACCGTCAGCTACTTCGAGTGGGTGCAGGACTTTTCCAGCTTCTTCTGGAGTGAGGAGGAGATCAATCAGCGGCTGGATAGCATTATGCAGAACGCTATTGATACCGTGTGGCAAAAAGCAGAGACGCTCGATGTGACATTAAGAACGGCGGCTTATGCGCTGGCCTGTGAGCGTATTCTGTTGGCCAGAAAGGATCGCGGTTTGTATCCGTGAAAAAATGATTTTGAGACAGGCCCCGCAACTGCGGGGTTTTTTATTGCAAGGTATTTGTTGCGCACGCCTCAGCGTGTATAATTTTTTATACACAAATGGAGCCGTGTGGAGCGCACAATTATGGATGAGAAGGATTTGGACTGGCGTGGAACTTCTCTGGATGACATAAAGAAGTTCCCAACTGAAGTGAAGAAGGATGTGGGTTTTGAACTCCATAAAATCCAAAATGGTCATAATCCTACTCACTTCAAAGCAGTTAACCGTTGGGGAGCGGGAGTCATTGAGATAAAAATTAAGGGCGATGATGGGGAATATCGTGTGGTTTATGTCGCGAAATTTGCAGAAGCAGTTTATGTGTTACATGCTTTCCAGAAAAAAACACAGCAGACTAGCCCAAAAGATGTAAGCACCATAGTCGAGCGCTACAAGGCAGTAGTAGAAGAGCGGAGTAAACTGATATGAAAGATAACATCGATACCCAGTCTCGGCATGTGACTAAAGTGGGCGGAAACATTTTTGCAGATCTTGGGTTTGAATCAGCTGAAGCTGACACCCTGTTGGCACAATCTCGCGAAGAGATTAATCGGGCAGATGAGCTAAAAAAGCAGCTCATGGCCGCAATTGCTGAATGGATTTCTGTGAGTGGCTACAAGCAGATTGAAGCCGCAAAGATTATGCATGTATCGAGACCGAGAGTTTCGGACGTCGTGAACCAAAAAACTGAGAAGTTCACCATTGATTCGCTGGTTGGCATGGTTACAGCAATGGGCAAAAAGGTTCAGCTTTCCGTTGAGTAAATTCTTCAACAAATAATCGGCTAAAAAACTTATATTAAGGCCAGCAAAGCTGGCCTTTTTGATATCAGAACTGATACACCAGTCCCAGTGCGACCTGGTCATCGTTCGGTAAACCGAGCTTGTTGTTATCGTCGAGCAGGTTGATCTTATACACGACGAAGGTTTTCATGTTTTTGTTGAAGTAGTAGGTCAATCCAGGCTCAAGGAATTTCAGCAGATCTTCATTACCCACACCTTCCACATCCTTGGCTTTGGTTTGCACCCAGGCAATAGAAGGGCGGATGCCGTTCAGGAACTGGTATTGCAGTGTGGCTTCAAAACTTTCGGTTTTATTGGCGAAGCCACTTTCACCGGTCAGGCTGTTGCTGATCGCGTAGGCGTTACGGGTCTGGCCATAGAAGGTACCAAAGTACCACTGGTTATCATCATATTTCGCGCCCACTGCCCAGCTCTCGCCACGTGCACCATGTCCATAAACGCCATCGGCATTCTGTGCGTTAGTACGGTCCAGATTAGCGTAACCGCCGACGACGCTCACACCAAAGTCAGTGGCATAACCCAGTGAGGTTGCCCAACCGTCGCCGTTGGCTTTGCTGATGGCATCACGATCGTTTTTGCCCTGATACTGCAAACCAAAGCTCAGGCCATCCACTAATCCAAAGAAATCACGGTTACGATAGGTGGCAACGCCGGTAGAGCGCCCGCGCAAGAAGCCATCCGCAGTGCCCGTTGCGCCACCAAATTCTGGCAGTACGTCTGTATACGCGATGGCGTCATACACCAGGCCGTAGTTACGACCGTAATCGAAGCTGCCATATTGGCCGACTTTCACCCCAGCAAAACCCAGGCGGGTTTTGTTACCGCTCTGCGCATCACTGCCTTCGCTGTTATTGAGCTGCGCTTGATATTCCCACTGGCCGTAGCCGGTCAGCAGGTCGTTGATCTGGGTCTGGCCTTTAAAACCAAAACGCATATAGGACTGATCGCCACCGAGGCTATCATTACTTGAAATATAATTCTCGCCCTGCACCTTGCCGTACAGATCCAGTTTATTCCCATCTTTATTGTAAATTTCGGCAGCATGGCTGAGCGTAGAAGCAAACAGCGCGCTGGCGATACACATTTTTAAACAAAGCTTCATCATTTATCCTCGTTATAGCATTTATCATCTTGTTGGTATAAACACCGCGTTCTATTTCACGCGCGATGGAAGGAATCAGGAAAAGATTCCGCTGGCCGTTAAGTTTGTCGAATGCACAATAATGCTCCGGCTGAAACAAGCCCTGGCAGCCAGCCAGCGGATGAAGCGCACACATCATGGGTAATACTGGTCGAGAAATTTGCGTCAGGTAGAGTGGTTAATTATTTTATCTCTGCGCTGACAGTGAATCGTCGCGTTAACGAAATGTGCGAATCACCATAGAGCGAATAGTTCATTTCCCCATAAGATAATTTTGTTTTGGCTGGATACCATTTGCTTATTTCTTTGCGCGCTAATTATACTCATCAATCCATATAAAACCCCTATCTGATTAAAAGCATTCCTTCTTATAGAGAAGTAAACAATCTCGATATAGTCGTGATAGCCTGCGGCAAATTGAGTGTCGGCAGGATGATTGTGGCGGGAAATATGAATATCCGACGTCTGAAGTCTTTCATTACCATTGTCGATATGGGCAGCATCACGCGAGCGGCAGATGCCTTACACATTGCACAACCGGCGTTGAGCCAGCAACTGGTGGCGCTGGAGGAGCACTTTAAACGGCAATTGCTGATTCGCAGCCAGCAAGGTGTCGTGCCTACTGAAGCAGGTAAAGTGCTTTATGGGCACGCGCATGCCATGCTGCGTCAGTTCGCACAGGCCGAGGTGGATGTACTGAGTGCGGGCCAGCGCTTGTCAGGGAGGGTGTCGGTGGGGTTGGCACCCTTTAGTGCGGCTTCAACACTACCGATGGCGCTACTGAGTGAAATGCGGGTGAGGCATCCCGGTATTTTGCTGCACTTGGTGGAGAGCGTGGGGCAAGCCTATAGCGAACTGGTGGCGAATGGCCGACTGGAGATGGCACTGCTACACGGTTGCGGTGGGGTAAAAGGATTGCACTATGAACCGCTGATGGAGGAGACGTTTTACTTCGTCGCGCACGCAGATTTTGATTTCGATGATGACGGCGGGCCGCTGCAGGTGACCCAACTCAGTGCGCTCCCGATGTTGTTGCCCCCGTCCTATAACTTTGTCCGCCGTGCGATTGATGAGGCTTTTAGTCTGCATCATCAAAGCCTCAATATCGTCGGGGAGTTGGAGGCGGTGAAGAGTATTGCCCGCGCGGTGGATGCCGGTTTGGGCTGCATCATTATGCCGAAAGCGATAGCGGAGCGGATTCAGTCTGAATCGCGGGATGTGGTGATCCGTTCCATCAGTGGCCCCGAGATCAGTCAGACGCTGTCATTGTGCGTGTCAGACCGCACGCCCTTGTCAGAACCGGCAGCCGCAGTAAGGGAACTGCTGATTGAACTGACACAGAGTCTGGCACAGCCTGCGAGATAAGAGGCGAGTGTCTCGGTGCGCATGAATGCGCACCCTACGAAAACCGCGCTCGATGGTCGAAGGGTCGTCATTTATGGCGACTAAATGGCGATTAACTGATCCCTGTAGCCATCACGCCGCCCCGTAATACATTCAGCTATAACATTGCCTCTTTACGGCAGTTAATCAGCAATTCGGCAACGGAAAGGTTATTCGGCAAGCGCAGCAGCAACTCCACCATCTCGGCTAAATCTTCGGGTTGGGTCATCTCTTCTCGGGTAATTTCCGTTTCGCCCTGCGTCATATCTGTAGCGATATAACCGGGGCAGAGCGCAGTGGCGCGAACCCCCTCCGCCCAACACTCTTGCCGTATACCATGCGTCAATGCCACGACGGCGAATTTGGTCATGGCATAGCCCACATTGCTGCCTACGCGCCGCCCGGCAAGTGAGGCGACATTGATGACTCGACCATTACCTGCTTGCTGGAGATAGGGCAGCGCAGCGCGGCTCAAGCGCAGCGGCCCTTTGACATTGATCTGCCACATGTCATCCAGCGCTTGCTCACCCTGACCCAATACGCGCACGCGCGGGTTGATGCCGGCACAGTTAATTAATCCATCAATACGACCATAACCAGAAACCGTCTCGGCAACCCAGGCTTCACCTGACCCCACTTGGGTCGCGTCGTAATGATGTACAGAAAGATTTGTGCGTTTAGCCAATGTCTCGGGGCGGCGGACACCAGCACTGACCGTAAATCCTGCCGCTAATAACCGCTCGGTAATGGCCAAACCTAACCCGCGCGAGGCACCCGAAACCATAATTACTCGTGACGTTGGACTTAACATTTTAACCATCTCGTGATGTGAGGGAAATGATAAGCGTAGTGGTGAACCTTAATACAGAGCAAATAACGGATTGTTGGGGTGACATATCGCAATCTGATTACTGTATTCACCTTTAATAATGTTCATAACCGGAGGAGATAGACGCATCGTGAAAATGTATTGGGTGTGCTGTAAATAATCATATTAACGTTTTGTGACCGGAATAATTATAATTTCAAACGCGTCATTTAATTTTCTTATATCTCAACGCGAAATTTCTTACTCTACATAGTTTTCTCTGATGTCGTCATGTCTGTGATGTGACGTTTTGCAAAATTTGGTCTGGAGGAATTTCGATGACAGCCATTCCCACGCCGATTCCCAGGGCGAAATCAACCTGGCGCTGGCAATCACCCGCCATGTTGATTATTCCGCTGCTGGCGTTTCAGCTCTTTTTCTTTTTTGCTCCAGCCGTAAAGTTGATGTTATTCAGTTTAATGACGCAATCAGCCGACGGGAATATTGGTGCGCCCTGGACATTCAGCCATTACTGGCACTTTTTCTCGGTGGCATTATACAGCGACGTATTATGGAACACGCTGCGCATTAGTGTGCTCACCTCATTGATTGCCGCTGTGTTGGCCTATCCGGTCGCCACCGTATTGGTGCGCGGTCATGCACTGGCGGCTCGCGTGCTGACATTGGTGATTATCGCACCGCTGGCAGTCAGTGTGGTGGTGCGTGCTTATGGCTGGCAGCTGATTCTTAATAATGGTCCAACGGGCTTGCTCAACTATGTACTGCTGCATCTCGGCATTATCGACCGACCCAATGCACTGATGTTTACCGAGTGGGCGGTGATCATCGCATCGTTACAGATTTTCTTTCCGATGATGGTGCTGCCGCTGGCTTCGGCTCTGGGGAAAATTGATCCCAATCTGCCGTTTGCCGCCCGGACTCTGGGCGCACCGCCATGGCAGGTCTTCTTTCGCATCATTTTTCCGCTCAGCCTGCCGGGACTGGTGGCGGGTATGACGTTGGTGTTCTCACTGGCGGCCGGTTCATACGTTATCCCGGCGCTGATTGGCGGACCGCGTGCGCAAATGCTGGGCAACCTGGCGGAACAGCAGATTGTCGCGGTGTATGACTGGCCATTTGGAGCCACCATCGCCGCCATTTTAGTGTTCATTGTCATCGCGGTGAACACGCTATCCATGAAACTGCTGAGCGGACGCCGTCTGCCGGGAGTCGCGAAATGAATGCGCGTTTACAGGGTTGGGGTGGGGCAGCACTCTATGCTTTCGCCGCTGCCATGATGGTGTTCATTCTGGCTCCGATTGTGCTGATTATCGTGATCTCCTTTTCAGAGGGATACTTTGTCAGTTTCCCTCCGACCGGTTTTACGCTGGAGTGGTACAGCAAAGTGCTGGGCAACAGTGAATTTACCGGCGCACTGCTGTTCAGCACGCTGCTCTCACTAGGTACCACGTTGCTGTCGCTGTTGCTGGGGATCCCGGCGGCGTTTGCGCTGGTACGCGGCAATCTGCCGTTTGCCGATCTGTGCAAAGGTCTGCTGCTTTCACCGCTGATCTTCCCGGTGTTGATCACCGGCCTCGCCCTACTGCAACTCTTTACCGGTTACGGCTGGAGCAACGCCAAACTCAATCTGCTGCTGGCCCACACCGTGGTGACCTCGCCTTATGTGGTGCGCACGGTGATCACCAGCCTTGAACTGGCCAATCCCAGCCTTGAAGAGGCGGCTCGCACCCTGGGTGCGACGCGCTGGGCCACCTTCCGGCAGGTGATTCTGCCGCAAATTGTACCCGGCGTGATGTCCGGTGCCATTTTCTGCTTCATGGTCTCTTTCGATAACTATCCCGTCTCGATGTGGTTGGCTGATTCGGAAAATACTCCGGTGCCTGTGGTGTTGTATCGCCAGATCGGCACCGTGTTTGACCCGTCTGTTGCCACCATGTCGACGGTGATTATTTTGCTCGCCACCGTTGTGGTGGTGGTACTGGAAAAATTAGTGGGCCTGCGCCGTGCGATGGCCGCATAACTTCACACCAGAGGATGTTCTATGACTGCTATCAAACGCCGTACCTTTATTAAAGCGGTGGCAGGCGCTGCGTTGCTGCCTTATATCCAGGTCAAAGCCAATGCTGCGGATCGTGTTTTGCAGGTGGGCGTCTACAACTCGGCGCAAGGTGCGTTGATCAAACAGAAAGTGCTGCCGGACTTCGAGAAAGAGCACAACTGTAAGGTGCTGACCACGGAGGGAGCGACGCTGGCCAACATCGCGGCGCTGCGGGCGACCAAAGCCAAACCGGTGTTCAGCGTGATGTCGATGGATGATATCGGCGTGCCACAGGCCAAAGCGGAGAATTTAATTGAAGCACTGCCCGCAGAAGGTATTCCGAACCTGAAAAATGTGTTCGACCGTTATCTGTTAAGCGATCGCTATGGTGTCGGTTTCTCGGTCTCCATGGCGGGCTTGTTTATCAATCCCCAAGTCAGTAAACCGATTGAGAGCTACAACGAAATCTTTACGCCGAAGTATGCGCATCAAATGATTCTCAACACGCCAAAAAATACTCAAAGCATTCTGATGTTGATTGTCGCCGCAGCGCTGGCTACCGGCAAACCGTTGCAGGAAGCGCAGTATGAGATCGATAAAGGCTGGGACAAACTTGCCGAACTGAAAAATAACGTCATGACCGTGTATGACGGCGAAGCGCAGGTGATGATGGTGGCGCAGGGCCAGGCGATGGTCGGCGGAATTGAGTATTCCAAAGCCATATATCCCCATACCAAGAAAGGCATTCCGCTCGACATGACCTTCCCAAAAGAAGGGGCTTTCACCGGCATCAACGGTCTGGCATTAGTCAAAGGCGCGCCACAGCGAGAACTGGGGCTGGCGTGGATTAACCGCCTGCTGGATGTCGATGTGCAGAAGATGCTGGCCGAAGTCACGCTCAGCGCACCTACGGTGCGGGGCATCAATTTTGATGAGGCGACACTGAAATATCTCGCCTATCCGGAAGAGAAAATGCAGCAGCTGAATCTGTTTACGCCGGACTGGACTTACATTATTCCGCGTCGCGCTGAGTTGTTGGAGCGCTACAACCAAACTTTTAACGCCTGAGGTCACGATGCAGCGATCTTATGAAGTGCGCCTTGATCATCTCAGCAAGCATTACGGTAAAACCGTCGCGGTGGAAGATGTCTCGTTGACCGTGCACGCCGGGGAGATCCTGGCGTTGCTGGGCCCCAGTGGCTGTGGCAAAACCACCTGCCTGCGCATGGTGGCGGGCCTGGTGACACCGACCTCAGGAGATATTCTGGTGGGCGGTCGTTCGGTGCTGGAAACCGCCGTGCATCGCCGTAATATTGGCCTGCTGTTCCAGAATTATGCGTTGTTCCCGCACATGACCGTGGCAGAGAACGTCGCCTTTGGCCTGAAAATGCGCGGACAGTCGCGCAGTGAATACAGCGACCGCGTCAACAAAGCGCTGGATATGGTGCAGTTGAAAAGCTACAGCGACCGTTTACCGGCGCAGCTTTCCGGTGGTCAGCAGCAACGTGTCTCTTTGGCCCGTGCGCTGGTGATCGAACCCGACATGCTGCTGCTGGATGAGCCATTGGGTGCGCTGGATAAAAGTCTGCGCGAGAGTATGGAACTGGAGATTCGCCAGTTGCAGCAGCGCCTGGGCCTGACAACCATTATGGTGACGCACGATCAGGATGAAGCGCTGACGATGGCAGATCAGATTGCGGTGATGCAGGGCGGAAAACTGGAGCAGGTGGCGAGCGCCACGCAAATCTATCAAAAACCGGCCACGGCATTTGTCGCAGGCTTTATCGGTGCGTCGAATTTTCTCTCGGCTCAGGTTATTCAGCACAGCGGTGGACGCAGCGAGTTGCAGACCGAGGGCGGCGTCCGTTTGCTGGTGGAAGGGGAGTTACAAGGTCAAGCCACGGTGACCGTGCGGCCTGAGGCGGTGCGTTTATCACCGCTGAATCGCCCGCTGGATGCCGCCACCTGCAACGCCACGGCGGCGGAAGTCACGCAGGTGGTGTATCGCGGCTTTATGCTGCACTACAACCTGCGGTTGCCAAACGGTGACACCTTGATGGCCTGGAAGCAGACGCAGGGCGAAGCGGAACCGATGAGTTTTGCACCGGGCGATCGCGTACTGGCGCAGTGGGCCAGCGAGAGCAATCATGTGGTGTATGGCTAGCCTGCCAGGTTGCGGTCATTGGCTCGCTTTGAGGGGGCCAATACCGTGACAGAACAGACTTAACGTATGTTGCACAATCAGGTCCGGGTTATAGCCCGGTTCATTGGCAAAGCGTGAGAAGGGCACTAGCACCATACTGAGGATCGAGGTCATCAACAGCTGCGGTTCAAGGTCGGGATTGAGCAGACCCTGCTGCTGCCAGCCTTCAATCAAACCTTTCACTCTGTCGCGCTCGGCATGACCAAAGCGCGATTTGATATGCTGGCCCAATCCGCCTTGGCCCTGTGTCACTTCCTGCATCCATAACGGTCCAAACCAGCTGTGAGTGGCAATAATGTCTGCCACTTCCCGGATAAATGCGCTGAAAGTGGTGACAGGGTCACGTGCATCGGGCCCAAAGTGCGCCACCAGACGTTGACGTAACGGCAAGAAGCGCTCCTCTACCACCACATCCAGCAATGACTCGCGTGACTGAAAATAGTAATTGAGCATCGCCGGGCTGACGCCAGCCTTGCGGGCGATCGCGTTGAGTGACGTCTCGCCAATGCCGTTTTCGGCATAGAGTGCCAGCGTGATATCCAGCAGATGTTCACGCTGCTGCGCATTGATCGCGCCGCCGCGCGGGCGACCAGGACGGCGAGGTTTAGTCGCGGTGCTCTTTTCATCAGCAGGGACTTTTCGTGCGGTCATTTTTGCTCGCTCACTTGTTTCATGTCAGACTTCGATCAATATTAATTGTGTATTTAATTAATTTCAATTGGTGTCTGATATGAAACCTGAAACACTGGCGCCACAATCGGGCAGCGGGGAAGAGAGTCCACCTTCTGTCCGCTTGCTGATGGGTGCGCTGATGCTGGTGATGTTGCTCTCCGCACTTGACCAGACCATCGTCTCTACCGCGTTGCCGACCATTGTCGGTGAGCTGGGCGGGCTGGATCGCCTGTCATGGATTGTCACCGCTTATATGCTGGCATCAACCATTGTGGTGCCGTTGTATGGCAAATTTGGCGATCTGTTTGGCCGCAAAACTGTGCTGCAAATCTCCGTGGTGCTGTTCCTGGTCGGATCGGCGCTGTGTGGGTTGGCGCAAAATATGGAGCAACTGATCTTCACCCGCGCACTGCAAGGTCTTGGCGGCGGCGGGTTGATGGTGGTCAGCATGGCCGCTGTGGCGGATATCATCCCGCCTGCCGACCGCGGTAAATACCAGGGGTTGTTTGGTGGGGTATTTGGCATCGCAACGGTGATTGGTCCGTTGCTCGGTGGCTTTATCGTCCAGCACGCATCCTGGCGCTGGATCTTCTACATCAACTTGCCATTAGGGCTGTTTGCGCTGCTGGTGATCAATGCGGTGTTCAAAGCGGATAACAAACGCAAACCGCACGAAATTGATTACCCTGGTGCCGTTTGCCTCAGCCTGGCGCTGGTGGGTATTACCTTGTTCACCAGCGAGGGCGGTACGCTGCGCGCGTGGAGCGATCCGCAGTTGTGGTGCATCCTGGCGTTTGGCTTGGTGGGCGTGATTGGTTTTATCTACGAAGAGCGCCGCGCGTGGGAGCCGATCATCCCACTGACGTTATTCCGCAACCACAGTTTTTCTCTTTCTAGTCTGATGGCGTTTATTGTGGGCATGTCGCTGTTTGGCAGCGTGACATTCCTGCCGCTCTATTTACAGGTAGTGAAAGGGTCCACGCCCACCGAAGCCGGGCTGCAACTACTGCCGTTGATGGGCGGATTGCTGGTGACCTCGATTATCAGTGGCCGAATTATCAGTCGCACCGGGCGCTATCGTCTGTTCCCGATCGGCGGTACCTTGCTGGCCACCATTGGTATGGTGTTGATGACCACGCTGACGCTAGATTCAGCGCTGTGGCAGATTTATCTTTACGCCGCTGTGCTCGGCATGGGCATGGGCATGGTGATGCAAGTATTGGTGCTGGCGGTGCAGAACAGTGTGGCACCCGACAGCATTGGCGTGGCGACCTCGTCGGTGACGTTGTTCCGCTCCGTGGGCGGCTCGATGGGGGTAGCACTTTTTGGTGCGATGTTCAGCCACGTCCTTAAGTCAGGGCTGACGACGCTGGTGGAGAAGGGCGATGTGTTGCCCACCTCACTGGACCCCAATGCGGTGCATCATTTACCGCCAGATGTGCAGTACGCGTATTTGCAGGTCTTTAGCGAATCGGTGCATGCGGCATTCCAGATGGCGGCTGGTGTGATGGCAGTGGCATTTATCCTGTCGTTGTTCCTGCCAGAGTCACCGCTGCGCAGTAAAGCCAGACAATAAACCAGCATGAACTATTCCACCATCAGCGTGCCTACGCCGGTGGTGGAATGAAATAGCAGCAGAGTTGGGCGAATTAATAACCTTAAAAGCGAAAACTGGCGAAAGAATATATAATTTTTATCTCAAATACATGATGTTACCGTTTCGTCAACTTAGGTAAAAAAGAGGGAGATTAAAAGAATTCAGCGTCGAGCTATTTATTTCTGCAACTTTTTTGCGGTATAAGTCTCTAACCACTGTCTCCCTCAGCGAAAACGTCATCTCATGATCAACTCTGCGGCCAGCAAGATTATCGCCTGCCTGTTCTTATTTACCCTGGCGGGATGTTCATCCAAATCATCTCATTCTCCTGCGGATGAAAGCGTCGACACGTCAGCCGATGGTGGCAAGCAACCTGATTTAATCCCCGTGATAGCCGCATTGCACGATCAGATGCACTCATGGGAAGGCACCAAATACCAGTGGGGCGGAACGCAATTAACAGGGGTGGATTGCTCGGGATTTGTCTGGCGCACGTTAAAAGATCGTTTCAATATTCCGATGGATCGTGTCACCACCAAAGAATTAATCGCCATGGGTCAGCCGGTTGATCAGTCACACCTGCAACCCGGTGATTTAGTGTTCTTTCGTATCAAACATGAGTTACATGTCGGCTTTTATGACACCGATCATCAATTCCTCCACGCTTCGGTTAGCCAGGGCGTGATGAGGTCATCCCTGAATAATCCGTACTGGAAATCGGTTTATTTAGAAGCGCGGCGTTTACCGCGTGAGCAGAATTCGCAGATCAGTTTTAATTATAAAAACAAGGTCTGATATCAAAAATCCCCGGCTTAGCACCGGGGATTTTTCAATTAAAACTGATAAGAGACACTCACCGAGAAGTTCCGCGGTTCACCGTAAACATAGTTGTTCATATAGGTGTAGTACTCGCGGTCGAATAAGTTATCGACGTTAGCCTGCACCGCAACTTGTTTGGTGACCTGATAACGTGCAAACAGGTTCGCCAGCGGATAGCTGCCCTGATAAACACGCTGTGTGCTGCCATCTGGTGCGCTGACATCTTCAAAGGTACGGTTCTGCCAGTTGATGCCGCCGCCAATGGTCAGCTCTGGCAACATCGGCACCTGGTAGCGCGTAAACAGCTTGAAGTCGGTCTGCGGCTGATCCGGGTTATAGCGCCCGTCACTGTCGCGTGCTACATAACGGGTGGCACCGAAGGTCAACTGCAGGTTATCGGTCAACGCCCCGTTCAGCTCAAATTCCGCCCCCTTGCTGCGCGCGCCTTTGGTGGCGTAGTACGCCTGCTCGCTACTGTTATTGACATAGACACCGTCAAGGGCCGTGCCGACATTCTCTTGCTGAATGCGGAACACCGCCACGGTGGCCGTCAGGCGACCATCAAACCACGCTGATTTCAGGCCCGTTTCGTAACTTTTGCCGGTAACTGGCGACAGGTAATGACCTGAGGCGTCGCGGTAAGTCTGGGGCTGGAAGATCGAGGTGTAGCTGGCATAGGCTGACCAGGTATCGTTGATGTCATACACCAAACCGGCATACGGTGTCGTATTGTTCTTGGTCATATTGCCACTGCTGCCGTTGGTGCTCCACTCGGTGTAGCGCGCCCCAATAATCAGTGACAGTGGATCAGCCAGCGAGAAGCGCGCGGCGGTGTAGGCGGATTTCTGACGGATCACGTCATTGGCATTGAGATACCAGCCTTGCCACTGCGGTTCAGCGATATTGCCGGTCCAGTTGTTATTGAAGGCGCCCATATCGGCTGAGGTAATGTCGTATTCGTCCAGATCGGTGACGCCATCCTGACTGTAAGTTTGGTTATGCTGACGGCTGTAGCTCACGCCCGCCATCAACTGATGTTGACGACCAAACAGCTCAAACGGACCGCTGGCATAGCCATCAACGGAAGTTTGTTCACGTTTACCGCGATCGAGGCTGCCGTAACCGGTCACCCCTTCACCCGTGGTTTCATCCGGGAATGCGCTGTAGATATTGAGCAGTTTATCGCTGAAGGTATTTTTCGCATGCGTGCCGTTAACATGAATGCTCCAGCCATTGTCGAAGTTATGCACCAGGTCGGCATACAACTTCTGCACTTCAGTGTGGTAATACGTCCAGTCGGCGGCGGAGTTGAGGCTGCGGTTATAATGCGTCAGTGACCCGTTGCTATAGAACACCGGTAAGCCGCCCCAGGTAGGATCACGCGTGTCGGCTTTCTCGTAGTCATAACCCAGTGAAAGTGTAGTGTGATCGGTAAGGTCGGCATCGACGACGCCATACAGGAACTTCTTGTTCTTATGGTAACGATCTAACCAACTGTCCTGGTCCTGATAACCCGTGACAACGCGTCCGCGCAGCGAGCCGTCACTGTTCAGCGGGCCTGCGATGTCGGCAACATATCTCTGTTTATCCCAACTGCCGTAACTGGCGCTGACGTTACCGGTGAAGTCTTTGCTGTCGGCGTGCTTACGCACCATATTCACCGACGCCGATGGGCTGCCCGCACCAGTCATCAGTCCGGTCGCACCACGTACCACTTCGATACGATCGTAAATCGCGGTATCCGAGGCGGCATCACCGTAGTTCCAGCTGTCACCCACCGACGTGGGGATGCCGTCAAAGGTGAAGTTGGTGATTTTAAAACCGCGTGAATAATATTCTGAACGTTCTGAGTCGACCAGGTTACTGGTGATGCCGGTGGTGTTATTCAAAACATCGGTGACAGTTTGTAACTGCTGGTCCTGCATACGCTGCTGAGTCACCACGCTGACCGATTGCGGCACATCGCGCGGCGTCAGCAACAACTTGGTGCCAGCACGCGTGGTTTTCACCGCATAATCCTGCTTCTCATTATCTCCGCTGTTGTCGCTGGTGGTGGCGTTAACCACCAAATCCTGCTGCGCGTTATCAGCCGCCTGTACTATGGCTGGATTGAGAAGGGCATGTACTGCCATCGCCAAAAGCGACACGCTAAACGTTTTTCGGATGCCTGAATCCCTGCCTTTCGAAGACATAATTATTTCCGTGGTCAATGATTGTTATGTGAAGCCATCAGGCTTCGGTTGTTATGTTTGCGCCTGAATATCCCCTTAAAGAAAAGGGGGCAGGTGCGACGTATTCCTGTTTACGAACGCCAATGATAATCATTTGCTTTATAGAATCTCGCAAGGATTCAACTTGAAGTGTAATAATGTGTAAATTACAGCTAAAACAGTATGATAGATGAGTTTATAACCCGTTAGTTGCTGGCGTTTTCATTTTTGTTGCGAGAATAAACAGGAACTTTGCAGTAAATGTCGCGGCAGATGCACTGGACATTTTTTCTGTTTGATAGCGGGAGAGCAGAGAAAACCACGTGAATATTTGCTTCCTTCATCTTAATGCGTATGATTCTCATTCTTCTTATATTTTCCGCTCGTTAGATACGGTCGGAGCCGTTCATCCATTGATGGAGTTCTGCATGAAATCGTTGTTTAGTCCGCGCAAAGCCGCTGTTGCCATGGCGATTGCCGCTGCATTTAGTCTGACTGCTTGTCAGGCGCCTGCTAAAAAAGCCGAAGCCCCTGTTGCTGAAACCGCTAAACCGGTTGATACCGCCGTCACTCAGCGTGTCTTGGGCGATGGCCTGTATGAGATGGTTTACTCTCAGGACTCAAAAGGGCTGTTTGTCGCCAGCGCGCAGAGCTTTAAAGATGTGAATGGCGGTGTTATCTATCGTCTGGACCCAGCAACCCTGGCGACCAAAGGTGAGACTCACACCGATCTGAAAAACTTTGGTACGGCAATTGATGAGCAAGGCAGTGTGTTCTACACCACTAACTCATTGGATGGCGCAATCTCTAAGGTTGATGCCCAGAGTGGCAAAGTACTGACACGTCTGGTGTTCCCGGGCAAAATCAGTAAAGAAGGCTACCCGGCGGGCGCACGTGAAGTGCTGTGGCACGGCAACGAATTGTACGTGGGCCGCGTTGCCGATCCAGGTTACATCTCGGTGGTTGATACCAAAACCTTCAAGCTGAAAACCGAGATCAAGAATGCCGGTAAATGGGTTACGGGCCTGATCTATTCCCCGGTCACTGAGCGCATTTATGCCGCCAATGGTTCAGGTGAGATCCTGGTGATTAACCCGCGCACCCATAAAATCGAGAAGCGTTGGACTGCGGGTGACGGTAAAGAGTATCTGTTCCTGAATATGGCAGAAGATCCTGCCACTGGCCGTCTGTTCGTCACTGACGATTCCAAAGGAAAAGCGACGCTGGTATTCGACGAGCACACTGGCAAAGTGATCAAACGTATTGAAGGTGACTCGCTGGGCATCAAATTCAACGCGAAGCGCAACGAGATCTACATCAGCCAGCGTGAATCGAAGAAAGTGCTGCAGTTGGATGCCACCACTTACGCGGTGAAAAACAGCTGGTCGTTTGATCAGAATCCTAACAGCCTGCTGATTGGTCCAGACAACAACACCCTGTATGTGACCCTAAAAGCGGAGTTCAATAAAGACTCGTCTACAAAAGGCGCTGACGGCATCGCGCGTATTGCGTTGAAGTAACAGGTATGAAAGGGCGGCGAAAGCTGCCCTGATGCTATTTTTGACCACATCTTAAAAATTGCCGGTCAGAGTCCCGAAAACTACGTTTTAATTTGTCCGGTCAGCCAGAATTTTTTATAACGTGCCGGGGGAATACCGACAAGATTATGAAATATGCGATGGAAGTTATTGACGTTATCGTAACCGACCGCGTTTGCAACTTCGGTCACGCCCAGATTAGTGCTTAACAATAAATTCTGCGCTTCACCAATGCGGCGGCGCGTTTGATATTGTTTAGGGGAGTAACCCGAATAATCTTTGAACACGTGGGCGAGGTAAAACTGGTTCATGTTCAGGGCAGCAGTGATCGAACTGAGCGCAATATCCTCTTTATAATGATTGTCGATATAATCCTTAATCCGCTGTCCCAGAAGTATGTTATTACTCTCTGGCTCCTGTTTATTTTCAATCCAGATATTACGGCACAATAATAACAGTGCGCTGAGCAAGTTATCGCCGATTTCAGCGCCGTAGAGGCGTTCGCTTTTGACGTGCGCCCACATCTGATCAAACAGTTGGCCAATTTCTTCATAAAACTCACCGCTTGGCATCACAGCCGGTTGGGCGCGTGTCGTCAGTACATTGAGAGGTAAACCGTCTACCTTCAGTTGCTCCACGCCGCAGCTAAAAATCAACAAGTCATCTGAGGCCACAGGACTTTCATCATGCAAAACGTTGGCATTAAACAGCAGGATGTCACCTTTTTTAACGTTATAGCCGCGTCCGTCAATATTGTAGATGCCGCTGCCCGAGCGGATAAACATGACTTCTAAGCGGTCTTCATGTTTGTGCATCACGCGAGGGAAGGCTTCCTCTTTACCCTCTGCTTTGCACAAGAACGTCAAGCGAGGACGCAAGCTGTTGTCAAAGCCACGGGCGGTAGGATGTTCGTTCAGGCAAAAGGTAATCATGGCTACTCCTGGTGTTATGCCGCTATTCTTACATGAGTCTTGAGCTGCGTAATCATCAATGTTGCTTTTTCATAAATCATAACGAATTAATAAATAATAACTTTTGTCATTTAAAAGTATGTTCAACTGTTGGTTTTTGTTTTCCAGAAAAGCGTGATGATACTAAGTTTGATCCTTATCACACTTTTCGAATGAACATCCACCCATGACATAAATAGCGTTCAGGCGATAAAAAGCGGGCAGGTTATACGCGCACAGTTAATAAGGCGAAAGTTAACCCGTAAATAAAAAATATCATCAAAATTGCTTTGTGTGATTTAGTTATACTCAGCTAAAAGTGAGTTTGCAGAGTGTGATCACAGGCAGGGCATAGATAATTGCAATTCATGCAGATGTGCAGCGGAAAAAACATTTTTAACCTGTCTTCATTCTTGCTAAGTCAAGTGCGTGGTTCTGTGCTGTGAGTTGCGTCACTCGTTTTTGTGCTTTTCGACTTAAATATATGATCCTCGACACGGTATGGAATTGTGCAATTGAGTGCGTGTGGTTTTTAAAATTCACTTTGATATAACGTTGTCGTGGCGATAAGGGTGATGGAAGGGTGTTCGCTATTTCCTGAAAAAGAATAAAACCATTGGGCATTTAATAAATGCTCTGCTTGAGGCTGCATAACAATAATCAGCCATGACTGACCAAAAACGGCTTGCAACGGTATTACCTTACAACCAGATGGAACAGCTATGTATAATAAAACTAACCTGCAAAATCCTCAGCGCATGCGGTTAATCACCATTGTCTCAACAATTGGTGGTTTGTGCTTCGGTTACGATACCGGCGTTATTTCAGGCGCGCTGATCTTCATGAAATATGACTTAAATCTGACACCAACACAGGAGGGTTTTATCACCTCATTCCTGTTATTTGGCGCAGCATTGGGCTCATTATTCGGTGGTTATTTATCTGATAAACAGGGCCGGCGTAAAAATCTGTTATGGGTGGCGGCAATCTTTATGTTTGGCGCATTAGGCACGGCCTTTGCCTGGGATGTGCCCTCAATGATTGTTGCACGCTTCATTCTTGGTCTGGCGGTAGGTTGCGCCTCCGTTACCGTCCCTATTTATATTTCCGAGCTGGCACGAGCCGATCAACGCGAAAGACTGGTGACGGTAAACGAATTAATGATTGTGACCGGCCAGTTCCTGGCGTATTCCGTCAACGCTGCCATTGTGAACCTGTATCCGGAAATGCAGCATAACTGGCGCATTATGCTGGCTATCCCCGCTTTGCCAGGCGCGCTACTGTGGTTCGGCATGTTAATGATGCCAGAATCGCCACGCTTTTTTATCCGCCGTGGTGAAACCGATAAAGCCGTGAAAGTGTTGAAGACGTTGCGTTTACCTGAAGAGGTAGACCGTGAAGTCAAAGAGATTCAGCAGATCGTCAAAGCGGATCAGGTGAAGTTTAGTTTGTTCTCTGAGCTGAAAAATCGTTGGGTGATTCAACTGGTGCTGATTGGTTTGATGATTGTGTTAGCCACCCGCGTCACCGGCGTGAACACCATCATGAACTACGCACCCACTGTGTTGAAAGCGACCGGACTCGGTGACGCCGCAGCGGTCACTGGCGCAGTCGCAAACGGTATCATCTCCGTACTGGCTACCTTGTTAGGAATGGCGCTCATCGGCAAACATTCACGCCGTAAAATGTTCTTTACCGGTCAGGCGGGTGTCACGGTGAGTCTGGTACTGATTGGCCTGGCGTTCAAATTCTTCTTCCACACGTAAACCGTGAACGGTGTTGATACGCTGCACGCCAACTTCGCCCATGCACCTTACGTGATTCTCGGATTAATGCTGGTGTTCCTAGTGTTTATGCAAGGCTGGATTGCACCGGTATTCTGGCTGATGTTAGCGGAAATCTACCCACTCAGAATGCGCGGTGTTGGTATGGGCTTTGCGGTATTTGGCCTGTGGATCTTCGACTTTATGATCCAATCTATCTTCCCTTATTTGCTGAGCCATTACGGCGGCGGCATGACCTTCGGCTTCTTTGGCGCGACTAACGTCATCATGCTTATTTTACTGGTGAAATATTTACCTGAAACGCGCGGTATGACCCTGGAACAGATCGAAAAGAAATTTCGCTTTTAACCTGAGGATAAATAAATGACTGTTAAAATTGGCTTAATTGGTCTGGGTATGATTGGCCGGGACCATCTCAAACGCTTCCAAACTGTTATATCCGGTGCGCAAGTTACGGCCGTTTGCGATATTAACCACGCGGCGGCTGATACGGTTGCCGCTGAGTATGGCGCGACCGCTTTTTATGATGCGGAAGAGATGATTAATTCTGAACTGGTCGACGCCGTATTTATTTGCTCTATAGGTCCGGTACATAAGGCACAAATTCTGGCGGCGTTTAATGCTGGCAAACCGGTATTCTGCGAGAAACCTCTGACACCCACCGCAGATGAATCGAAGGAAATTATCGATGCAGAAGTGAAAGCCGGTAAGCGTTTACTGCAATTAGGCTTTATGCGCCGCTTCGATCCAGGATATCAGGCATTGAAACAGTCGATTGATGGGGGGGAACTCGGTGAGGTGATGCTGATTCATTGTGCGCACCGCAACCCCTCGGTGCCTGAGAGTTATACCCTGGAGATGGCGATCAATGATTCGGCTACCCATGAAATCGACATCATTCGTTATCTGTTGAATGAGAACATCACCTCGGTGCGCGTGGACAAACCGCGTAAGAAAACCAGCCGGGCATTACCGCATTTGCAGGACCCGCTGATTGTGATCTTTGAGACTGAATCCGGTGTGCGTGTTGATGATGAACTGTTCGTGAACTGCCATTACGGCTACGACATTCGCTGTGAAGTGATTGGCGAAAATGCGATTTCAGCCCTGACAGAACAACAGGTTATCAGTACGCGTTCACGTCACGGCAATGCGCAGCATATCGCGCAATCCTGCATGGAACGTTTTGCTGTCGCTTACGACCGCGAGGTGCAGCACTTTGTTGACAGCGTGCGTGACGGGCGAGAGATGAGCGGGCCTTCTTCCTGGGATGGCTACGTGGTTGCGCTGGTGTGTGATGCGGGCCTTGCGTCACTGAAAGATGGCGAAAAACATGACGTGTTAATTCCACCTCAGCCAGCTTTATACCTCTAATTCCCCATTGCATAAGGATTGAAGAATGAAACTCGCATTATGTACTGACGTTTTGGCTGATTTACCCTTTCCGGCAATGCTGGATAAAGTCAAAAGCTACGGAATTGATGGGGTAGAAATGACGGCCGGTGGCTGGTCGCCGTGTCCACATGTAAAAACGGAAGAGTTGCTGTCATCACCGGAGAAGCTGGAGAAATTCAAACAAGAACTGGCCGATCGCGAGATGCGCATCGTGGCGCTGAACTGTTCCGGCAATCCGCTGGCGCCAGGCGAGTTGGGGGAGACCCATACCCAAAGCAGTTACCGTGCCGTTGAGCTTGCCGGCAAGTTGGGCGTAAAGAAGATCGTGATGATGAGTGGTTTGCCGGGCGGCGGGCCGGAAGATCGCGTGCCGAACTGGATTACGTCCACCATCTCATGGCCGGATTACATGCCGGGGGTGATCGATTATCAGTGGAATGATGTTGCCATCCCTTGGTGGAAAAAATTCGTCCAGCATGCCAAACAGCACGGCGTTGAGCAGATCGCGATTGAAGAGTTCCCTTGCCAGTTGGTCTACAACCCGTCGACCTTATTGCGCCTGCGTAACGAGGTCGATGAGATGATTGGAATGAACCTCGATCCTTCACACTTGATCGCCATGGGCGCGGACCCGATCGCCGCGGCACGTAAACTGGAGGGGGCAGTGTTCCACGTGCACGGTAAGGATGCGCGTATCGAGCGCGGACTGGCGGATGTTGACGGCCTGATGGAGTATCAACCTGTCACAAACACCAAAACCCGAACCTGGAACTACGTTGCTGTGGGTTGCGGTCAGGATTTGAAATGGTGGAAAGAGTTCTTCTCGGTGTTGCGCATGACCGGTTATAACGGCGATGTCTCGCTGGAAATGGAAGACCTGACCATGAGTGTTGAAGCAGGGTTGCAAACCTCCATTGATGCGTTGAATGCGACGCTGAGTAAGTAATTCCCTTATAGAGCCGCCCGCATCCTGGGCGGCCTGAGGGTCGCGACCTACAAATTAACTAGCCAGATTTCAATGTGATGACTGTCACTAGATTTGATTACCCAACCCTTCCTCTTGCCCAATTCCACTCATTTTTGATTTGAAAACATCATTACGTATGGATTTTGTTTAAGATCCATTTATTATATTAAAAGTCCGTGTCGTTCTAAGGCATCTGATTAACGTTGCGTTATGTGATTGTTAACTAGCGGATGTTTTTACGTTATTTCAAACAATTAGATTTTTTACCTTCGCCTCGCGGAGGTTTTTGAGCCGTGTCACCAACCAGGGATACACCATGAGTAAATTGCAAGACCTGCCGTTCGGCGAGGTCCAGTTGTCACGTCGCAGAGTGTTGCTCTCCGGCGTTGTGATCGTGGCTGGCGGCCTGGTCACCTCGGCGCTTCCGCGTATGGCGTTTGCAGACTCGTCGAAAAATTTCATTCCTTTCATGCAGATATCTCGTCTTCTGGTCAACCATAAACTGGATGATGCGGTCGGGCAGCGCATGCTGGCGCTACTGGAACTCGATCACCCGGAATTAATGGCAAATCTCAATCACCTGTTGGCGATTGCCAAGGCGTACAATGCGCAGATCGTTGAAGATTTCTTCCCAGCGATTCCGCAGGGCGCATTGCAGGATCTGGCGCACAAAATCATCTTTGGTTGGTACACCGGCTGCCTTGAACCGAAACGTTCAGCAAAGGCGTTTGCCTATGAGCAAGCGCTGACCTGGCACACCACGCTGGATACCATCACGATCCCGTCTTACGGCATCAGTGGGCCTAATAACTGGCAGCGTGCCAACACACCGGTCCTTCCTGTACCGCAATTCTGACCACCAAAAAAGAAGACAAAATATGGCAGCTCCTTCTCAGTCACACGTGGTGATCGTTGGCACCGGCGTGGTCGGTGTGGTGATCGCTGAGCAACTGCTTGATGCAGGTATTCCGGTATTGATGCTGGAAGCCGGTCCACGCGTATCGCGTGCCGAAATCGTTGAAAATTTCCGTAACTTGCCGCTGGCGGCCAAAGGCAACCCTATTGAGTGTTACCCATCACGTGATTGGGCACCGCATCCTGAACCTGCGGGCGCAGGGAAAGGGTATCTGCAACTCAGTGGGGAAGACTCCTATGCCCAGAGCTATGTGCGATATGCCGGGGGATCTACCTGGCACTGGGCGGGTACCTGCTGGCGCTTAACGCCCGGCGATATGCAACTGCATACGCGTTATGGCGTGGGTCGTGACTGGGCATTTGATTACGAGACGCTGGAACCTTACTACGCGCGCGCCGAATACAAGCTGGGCATCTGCGGACCGGACGATCCGGCACTGCAATGGCCGCCGCTGCGCTCGAAACCTTACCCGATGCCCGCGCTGCCATTTGGTCCGGGCGAAGCCCGCTTTACTGAGGTGGTGCGTGAAAAGTTGGGGCTGCATAACATCCCTACGGCACAGGCGCGTAACAGCGGCATGTCTTACGACGATCGCCCAGCCTGCTGCGCCAATAACAACTGTGTACCGGTTTGCCCGGTTGGCGCGAAATATGATGGTGCCACTGCGCTATCCCGCCTTGAAGCCAAAGGTGCCACCATTCTTGATAACGCGGTGGTGTGGCGCATTGAAACCAATACCAGCAACCACATCGAAGCGGTGCATTACTACGATCAGCACAAGCAAACGCATCGCGTCAGCGGCAAGTTGTTCATCATCGCCTGCAACGGGCTGGAAACGCCGAAACTGCTGTTGATGTCAGCGGACTCACGTAACCCGAACGGCGTTGCCAACAGCTCTGATCAAGTTGGTCGCAACATGATGGACCATCCTCAAATCACCATGACGGTCACGCTGGATGAGCCTTACTGGGCGGGCGTCGGACCGGTGGTGAACAGCGGCATCATGGAAACCTCGCAGGGTGATTTCCGCTCTGAGCACGCTGGAGCTTACTTCCGTTTTAACAACTTTGCCCGCAACCGCTTCGTGACATTTGGCGCGCTGGAGAAAGGGCTGGTAGGTAAAGCACTGGATGAAGAAATTCGCCGCATGACAGCCTGCACAGCGGATATCGTGCTCGCGCATGAAATCCTGCCAGATGCCAACAACCGCCTGACGCTGAGTGATAAAAAGGATTGGCTCGGTTTGCCTAAACCCGCCATTCACTACGATGTAGGTGACTACGTGCGCCGCTCGTATCAGACCTATTCCAAACCTATTGCTGACCGTATCGCCGAGGCGATGGGTGCCATCGATAAGAAATTCTCGAAACAATATAATCAGAGCAAGCACATCATGGGCGGCACCATTATGGGTAACGATCCGGCTAATTCGGTGGTGGATAGCGAGTGCCGAGCTCACGATCACCGCAATCTGTTCCTGCCGGGTGGCGGGGCGATGGCCAGCACCGCGTGCGGTAACAGCACGTTGACCATGGTTGCGCTGGCATTTAAAGCGGCTGATGCCATCGTCAAACAGGCGCAGGAGGCGTAATCATGTTGAAACTCAAACAGATCGCGCTGGTTCTGGCACTGGCAAGCGGTGCCGCTCATGCTGCTGATGATGCGCTGGTGAAGAAGGGCGAATATCTTGCCGTGGCCTCCGACTGTACGGCTTGTCATACCGCGGAGCATGGCAAACCTTTTGCCGGCGGTAAGGCGATTGAGTCACCGGTGGGTGAAATCATCGCGACGAATATTACGCCATCGAAAATCGCCGGCATTGGTCAGTACAGCGAGCAGCAGTTTGCTGATGCCCTGCGCAAAGGCGTGCGTGCGGATGGCGCGAATCTTTATCCCGCGATGCCTTATACCGCGTATGCGACGCTGACGGATGAGGACGTTCACGCTTTGTATGCCTACTTTATGTCAGGCGTACAGCCAGTGGATAAGACCACTGAACAGACACATCTGCCGTTCCCGCTCAACCTGCGTTTCTCGATGATGTTCTGGAACGCGCTGTTCCTGAAATCACCGGGCTTTACGCCAGATATGGGGCAGTCTGCAGGCTGGAACCGTGGTCGTTATCTGGTGGAGGGTGCTGCACACTGCAGTACCTGCCACACCCCCCGTGGATTCCTGATGCAGGAGAAAGAAGGCGATGCCTTTACCGGGGCGCAGGTTGGGCCGTGGTTTGCTCCGAATATCACCGCTAATGCGGTCAGCGGCATCGGTCAATGGTCTCAACAGGATCTGATTACCTATCTGAAGACCGGCCGCCTGGCAGGTAAAGCGCAAGCCGCGGGCAGCATGGCGGAAGCGATCACCCACAGCTTCCAGCATTTGTCTGACGCAGATCTGGCAGCCATTGCTGAATACATGGGCAGCGTAACGGATAAAAATGCACCGGCCAGCGGCGCATCGCGCTTCGTTCAAGGTAAAGCCGCACAGAATCTGGTGGCGTTCCGGGGAGAGGCTTTCAACTCACCAACCCGAGATGAGGGTGCTCGACTGTTCTCCGGCAACTGTGCCTCGTGCCACGGCAGCAGCGGGGAGGGCACCAAAGACGCGTTTTATCCCAGCCTGTTCCATAATAGTGCTACCGCAGAGCGCAACCCTTCGAACCTGATCGCCACCATTCTGTTCGGTGTGCAACGTCACACCGCGCAGGGTGATGTGTATATGCCGCCGTTTGGTTCACAACCGAATGCGCTAAATGCACTAAATGACCAGCAAGTTGCCACACTGTCTAACTGGATCTTGCATCATTACGGCAATGTCGAAGTGACGGTGTCACCCGATCAGGTGGCGGAAATCCGTCGCGGCGGTCCATCATCACCGTTGGTGATGCTGGCACAGGTTGGTGTGGGCGTCGGCGTGCTGGGGGTGATTGTGCTGCTGGCTTGGTGGCTGATGCGCCGCAGAAAGCAGTAAGGCGCGGCCTTTAAGCCGCCCTGGAGATATTGCCAAATTTTGTCGCCAGCTACCGCAGGCGACGTTTTTACTGGAAGAAACTATGACGCACTACTCACGCCGCCGCGTGCTGAAGATGGTCGGGCTGGTCACCATTGCCAGCGCCGCAGGCCAGCTTTTGCCGTTGCCGCGCCTCAACGCCGCCCAGTCATCTACCACTGTGGTTGGGCTGGACGATTTTATGCAGGTGTCGCAATTGCTGACGCAGCAAACCGCGCTTAATTCTACCGTCGGGGGCGCGCTGCTTTTGGCACTCAGTCAGACGCAGAAAGGGTTTGTTACCGCACTGGCACAGCTGAAAACGCTGCTGCAAAACCAGCCGGAACTCCTGCAGCAGGATCACCTGACGTTTCCCGCCGATGCAAACAGCGAAAAGCTGGCAAAAGTGATCCTCGAGGGTTGGTACAACGGCGTGGTCGGCAAGGGCAATCACGCGCTGTATGTCACCTATGTGAATACGCTGGCCAATAAGCTGGTGGATGACAAATTAGTGCCGCCGGGATTCTCCTACGGCGAGTGTGGTAGCTGGGCACAACAGCCCTGATTCTGAAGAGTTATGTCGTTTATGAAAAATAATAATTCCGCCGATGTGGTGGTGATTGGCGCAGGCGTCAATGGCTCACTGCTGGCGACACGTCTGGCAAAAGCCGGCAAGTCTGTGCTGTTGCTCGAATCCGGTCCCAAAGTGGGCCGCGACCAGTTGGTTGAGCGCTTCCGTGCTTCGGCGTTTAAATCCGACTTTATGTCGCCATATCCGTTCTCGCCTAAAGCGCCGCATCCGCGTTACACGCCAGAACCGAATGATTATCTGCATCAGGCTGGCCCACATCCTTTTGCGGCACAGTACATCCGTATGTTTGGCGGCACCAGCTGGCACTGGGCGGCGCAGTTGTGGCGTTTTGTTCCCAACGATTTCCGTCAACATAGTCAGTATGGCGTCGGCAAAGACTGGCCGATGCGTTATGACGATTTAGAAGAGTATTACTATCAGGCCGAGGTGATCGCCGGGGTCGGCGGGTCACCGGATAACGGCTCGCCACGCAGTAAACCATACCCGATGGAGCGTGTACCGGCTTCGTGGCTGCAACAACGCGTTACGGCACGTCTGGCCCCGGATTTTACCGTGTTGGATGACAGCACCGGGCGCAACAGCCACAGCTATGACGGACGTCCTGCCTGTTGTGGCAACAACAACTGTATGCCGGTATGTCCGATTGATGCGCAGTATCACGGCGGCATTGCGGCGCAGCAGGCGGAAAACAGTGGTGTGAAGGTGATCACTGAAGCGGTGGTGTATCAGTTGGAGCACGACGCCAAGGGCAATATCGTGGCCGCGAATTACTATGACTGGAACAAAGTGAGCCATCGCGTGACGGCAGAAACCTTTGTGCTGGCTGCTAACGCCATCGAAACCCCGAAACTGTTGCTGATGTCAGTGAGCGATAAATTCCCGAATGGCATTGCCAACGCACACGATAATGTCGGGCGTAACCTGTGCGATCATCCAGCGATTGGTGTGACCTTTGACGTCGACGAAGAGATCTGGCCAGGTCGCGGTCCCGTGAGTCCTTGCTCGATTGGTCAGTTCCGTGACGGTGATTTCCGCAGTGAACATGCGCCGTTCCGTATCGACATCTCTAACGCCTCTCAGGTCGCTTCCGTGACCAAAGAGGTGCTGGCAGAGGGGCTTTTCGGTAAGAAGTTGCAGGATGAGATCCGCTTCCGTGCGGCACGTCGTCTCAGCATTAAAAATGCGCTGGAACAGCTGCCCGACCCGAACAACCGCGTGACGTTGAGCAGTAACAAAGATGAGCTGGGCTTGCCAACGCCATCCTTGTACTGGGATGTCAGCGACTATGTCACTAAAGGCACTGAGAAGACGCGTGAATGCTATGACGCGATTGCTGCCAAACTTGGCGCAACCAACATCAAACACAGCAAAAGCGGCAAATTCTCTAACCGTCAGCACATCACCGGCACACTCTCTATGGGCCTCGATCCGGCCACCAGCGTCACCGATGCGTGGGGGCGTGCGCACGACCATCAAAATCTGTTTATGGTCGGCACCGGCGTGATGCCGACCGTTGGCACCTGTAACGTCACACTCACTGCGATGGCGCTGGCCTTGCGTACCGCGGACAAAATCCTGCAGGAGACGCAACGTGGCTAAGCATTTGAAAGCCCTGCTTGCAGCAGGCACTCTGGCGCTGGCGGTTTCGCAGGCACAGGCTGCGGACACGCAGTTGATCCAGCGCGGAGAGTATCTGGCGATTGCCGGTGACTGCGGCGCGTGCCATACCGAAACGGGCAAAGCGCCGTTCAGCGGGGGTCACGCGATTACCAGTCCGTTGGGTACCATCTTTAGCACCAATATCACGCCATCCAAAACGGCGGGTATCGGCAACTACAGCGAGCAGCAGTTTGCGGATGCGTTGCGCAAGGGTGTACGGGGTGACGGTAACCAGCTTTATCCGGCGATGCCTTACACCGCCTACGCAAAGTTGTCGGATGAAGATGTCGCCGCCTTATATGCTTACTTTATGCAGGGCGTGCAGCCAGTTGATGTGAAACCGGAAGCCACGGCGCTGCCATTCCCCTTCAATTTGCGCTTTAGCATGGCGGCATGGAACCTGTTGTTCCTTGATACCACGCCATTCCAGCCCGATGCTAAACAGTCTGATGAGTGGAACCGTGGCGCCTATCTGGTGCAGGGATTAACCCACTGCAGTACTTGCCACACGCCGCGTAATATCCTGATGGCGGAACAGCAGGATAAAAACTTACAGGGTGCATCTCTTGGCACCTGGTTTGCGCCAGATATCACGGCAGCGACTTTACAGGGCCAACCACACTGGACGCGTGCGATGTTGGCGCAGTATCTCGCCACCGGCCATGCCAGCAATGGGGCGACTGCGGGCGGCCCAATGCTGGAGGCGATCGACAAAAGCTTCTCGCGCATGACGCCAGAAGACCGTCAGGCCATCGCCAGCTATTTGCTGCCACAGGACGCTACAGCAGCAGAACCGGCCCCGGTAAAACGCTGGACGCCAGTAGAAGGTGACGATACACCACAGGCAGTGTTGAGCGAGGGCGCACAGATTTATCGCAACAACTGTGCATCCTGCCATAACCTGACGGGTCAGGGACTGAATGGTTTGCCCGCGCTGCAGAATCATCCGGTGCTAAACAAGCCCAATGCGGATAACGTCGCCATGGCGGTGTTGCAGGGCGTCTGGCCGGAGCATGGTCAAGGGATGATCGGCTTTGCCGGTGAACTTAACGATCACCAAATCGCTGCCGTCACCCACTATGTGATGCACGATATTGGGCATCGTCAGGTGGACATCAGTGAAGATCGGGTCAAATCATTGCGTGCAGGTGGAGACGCTTCGCCGTTGATGTTGATCTCACGTGTAGGCATGGCGGCTGCGGGAATTGTTGTGGTACTGGGGCTTCTCTGGTTGCGTTTGAGAAGAAAGATCAAACGCTAAGTTTTTGTCCTATGACAAATAGCCAGCGATTGTTAAGATGCTTCTTTACGCTATCTAACAGGAGCTGGCTATGTTTTCAGGTCTTAGTGCGTTCCCGCTGACCCCGGTAAACGCTTCAGGTATTGATGAAAATGCTTTTCTCAGGCTGCTTGCACGATTAACGGCGGCGAAAGTCGATTCACTTGGCGTGTTGGGTTCAACCGGCAGCTACGCCTATTTGACCCGAGCGCAGCGCCAGCAGGTGGCGAAACTGGCTGTAGAACATGCTGATGGCATCCCGGTGATGGTCAGTATCGGTGCAACCAGCACTGATGAGGTATTGCGGCTGGCCGAAGATGCACAGCAAGCGGGCGTTAGCGCCTTACTATTACCTGCGGTTTCCTACCAAAAACTCTCTGATGACGAAGTGTTTGGCATGTTTCATGAGGTGGCACAACATGTCTCGGTGCCAATCTGTGTGTATGACAATCCCGGCACCACCCATACTCTGTTCTCAAATACGCTTTACGCACGGATAGCCGCGCTTCCTCATATTGCTTCCATCAAAATTCCCGGTGTTCCCGACCAGATGAGTGACGCTTTGCAGCGGATAAACTCGTTACGTGAACAATTACCGTCGCAGATTAGCATTGGTGTCAGCGGTGATGCCTCTGCGGGCAATGGTCTAATGGCTGGATGTGATCTGTGGTATTCGGTATGCGGCGGTTTATTTCCCAACACGGCATTAGCATTAACGCGAGCGGCACAGGCCGGGGATTTCGTCTCCGTGGCAGCCCAGTCCCGGCGCCTCGAGCCGTTATGGACGCTGTTCCGACAGCACGGTGGCAGCATCCGCGTGATGGCAGCGGCGGCGGCAATTCTCGGTTTGGCAGATGAGAACAATTTACCGCGCCCTTTGCGTGCACTGTCCAACGAGGATCAACGCGAAGTACAACAGGTGATTGAATCCCTTGCGTTGTCATAGCTGAATTAACTATTAGTGCGATCATAATTATCGCACTAATAGTTAAGATGCATATAGTAAACATGGTTATTATCACTTCCATCGAAGGCGTACAGCCTTCTCATCAAACAAGGAATATGACCATGAAAACTATCAAAGCTATGTCAATCGCTGCTGTTGCCGCTCTTTCACTGATGTCTGCCGCTACCTTCGCTCAAACAGTGACCGCCACTTCTCTGACTCTGGATGGAGCAGAAGCGAAAATTGCTGCTCAGGCTCATCAGCAAAATGAGCAATACAAAATCATTGAAGCGAGCAACGGTAATGTCGTGCACATGACCGCAGAACTGTACAAATAAGTCACGGATGGTTGCATAGGGAAATGCCGGAATAGGCCGCCTTACGGGGCGGCCTTTTCCGTGTTAGGGCGTTATCGACAGAGGGCCGCGTCATGAAGCAGAACGATGTAAACATTGACCAGCAAGCAAATGCCGTTGTGAATGCGCTGCGTGCACGACGCAGTGCTCACATGCCGCCGATGCGTTTCCATCAGTGGCCACAGTTTATTTCTACTGTACGTGCCCTGATGCTAAAGCATGATTAGCTGGATCATGATGATCGCACTAATAGTTAATCATGAAATGATTTCCTGAGTTATTATATTTTCATCGAAGGCGCACAGCCTTCACCAACAAACCAAAGGAATATGACCATGAAAACCATTAAAACACTGACCATCGCCGCTGCAGCTGCTCTTTCACTGGTGTCTGCTGCAAGTTTTGCACAGAGCATCTCAGTTGAATCTTCAACGCTGGACGGTGCAGAAGCTAAAGTTGCCGCAGTCGCACAGCAGCAGGGCGCACAGTACAAAATCACCGAAGCTAACACCAACAACCGTGTGCACATGACAGCAGAACTGTACAAATAAGTTCGTTTCAAGCTTCAGCGTTAAGGCCGCCTCCGGGCGGCTTTGCTGTTTCTGACGTTCAGGAATTAAGGCGATTGTTGTGATGCATATCAGTTACGCGATTGATGATAACGCCGTCTGGAGCCGCACCGGGGCTGGCGGTCCTCGCGCCGCTACGCGGTACCTTCACTTCACTCGTCTGCCTTAACGGACCGGTGCCGATGGATGGAACATCCATGTTCCAGCGCCACCTTTCGCCCGCGTCCTGCGGGCTCTCCTGGCATACTCGCTCAGCTCAGCGCTGCGGAATGCCAGCCCCGGTACGGCCCCAGCCAGCTCATTAGCTTCAGTGCGGGTTGTCAAAAAGGGCACATTGCGTGAGGCCATGACGCCTCTGCTGCCCCCTCAGGGCTATCCGCAGCGCTGAGACTTTTACGTTGGGCCAGGAGCCCCACGCGGGGAGGCGTGGGGCAGTTCGCGGCCGACC
>NZ_JBNBPL010000039.1:0-34863 GCF_059412425.1 Pantoea sp. CFCC18177 | reverse complement strand
CGCCCCCATCTCACCAGCAACTTCCCGATGATCAGTCGGGGATCATAGCACCCGGAGGAGAATGATCGAGATATAAGGGTCGCCATTTATGGCGACCGAAAGCGCTAGTCACACAGGGGGAATTACAGCTTCAACGGCGGTAACTGCGAGAAAACGCTCAGCAAACCTTTGCTCCACAGCTGACGAATCTGCGAAAAATAGGGATGCTGCTCAGTGATATGATACTGCTCGTTGTCGCTGAAGGTATCGGTGTGATAAATCATCACATCCAGTGGCAGCCCCACTGAAATATTACTCGCCAGCGTTGAATCCATTGAAATCAGCGCACATTGCATCGCCTGGCTCAATGGCGTTTCATAGCGCAGCACCCGGTCAATAATTGGCTTGCCGTATTTGCTCTCACCAATCTGGAAATAGGGTGTATCCACGCTGGCTTCAATGAAGTTGCCTTGCGGATAGATCTGAAACAGGCGCGGCTCTTCACCGCGAATCTGGCCGCCTAACAGCAGCGTGCCGCCAAACTCTTCGCCATCACGTTTAATCACTTCACGTAGGGTTTCACCCACCAGCAGCGCAATGTCATACAGCGATCGCCCATTCAACAAATTGGGCTGATCGCTGTCATGGCTGTTGCGCCGCAGCAGGCTCATGACGCTTTGCGTGGTCGCCAGATTTCCGGCACTTTGCAGCACCAGAGTGCGTTCATCATCAACCTGAAACACGTGCAATTTACGGAACGAGGAAATATGGTCGACGCCCGCATTGGTGCGTGAATCCGACACAAAAATCATCCCTGACGATAAACGCATTGCCACACAATAAGTCATAGTCACGCCTACAAAAAAATTACTGCTGCGGATGCACCTGCTGCACCGCGGCTACCGCCAGCATATCTTCACCGCCGCCGCCCAGTCGCATACCACGCACTGGACAAGCATCGAGATAATCCACACCCACCGCCAGACGCAAATGTTGGCGCGTACTGCGAGTATTATTGGTGATATCAAAGCTGTGCCAATTGCCATCCATCCAGGCTTCTACCCAAGCGTGGGTGGCAACGTGTTCAACATTATCAGTATAGAGATAACCACTGACATAGCGCGCGGGGATCCCGAGGCTACGGCAGCACGCCAGAAACACGTGGCTGTGATCCTGGCAAACGCCGCTACCGGCGGCAAATACTTTCGCTGCGGCATCGCTCACCTGGGTGCTACCTGGCCGATAAGGCATTTTCAGCAACAGTTCGCCCATCAGCTTTTCCAGGCTGGCGAGGGGCTTCTCCGCATGCCAGTAGCGCAGCGCGAAATCACGAATCGCCGCATCCGGCAGCGTCAGCGGTGTGGCGCGCAAAAACACCAACGGCGACAAGGTGCATTCGGGATCCGGCGATAGTTCACCGGTATCCAGAATATCCACCACCCCGCGCGCCGCAATTTCCAACTGCTGATGCGGCGTATCCAGGGTTAACACATGCATCACATTGCCGTAAGCATCCAGAGTGCGCGTGGCTTCGCAGGGCAAATCCAGATCCCACGACAGAATCTGCTGGTGCACTGAATTTTGCGGCGTCAGGCGCAGATACTGGGTGCTGAGTTTCACCTGCTGCTCATAGGCATACCAGGTTTTATGCTCGATATTCAGTCTCATTTCGCCTCCAGATAGGTTTGATTGATGCTTTCCGCCAACGCGTTGATCTGCGAAAGAAAGTGATTAAGCCAGCTGTACAACCCTTCACGCGTCAGGCTCTCCCAGGTGCTAAAGCGCATCTCCGCTAGCAGCACCGTGGCCAGATAACGCGGGCGATCCTCACCGCTGCTGCCGATCTGCTCCAGCTGCGTGGCGATCTCTTCAATGCAGGAGTGCAGCGATCGCGGACTTTCGCTGCGCAGGATCAGCATCTCATTGACCAGATCCGGCATCAGTTGCTGCTTGAAGATCGCGTTGTAGGCTTCACGGGCCGATACGGCGCGCAATAACGAGTCGAGACAATAATATTCACGCACCGAATCGGGATTCTGCTCCAGCAACTGCTGATTGACGCTGAGTAAACGCGCGGTGCCGTCACTGCGTTCCATTAAGGTACCGATGCGAATAAAACTCATGGCATCCCCACGCAACAGGGTGCCAAACATCGCGCCGCGAAACAGATGGGAGCGCTCTTTCACCCAGTCAAAAAAGCTGTCGGCATTGGCACTGGTGATGCCGCGACGCCGCGTGTTTCGCATCTCAATCCACGTGGAGTTGATGCTCTCCCACACTTCCGATGACAAGCTGCCGCGCACCGCGTGCGCATTGTTCCACGCCTCCTGCCAGCAACTGAAAATGCTGCTGGGATTACGGTCATCTAGGGCAAAGAAGTTAAACAACTGCGGCATGGTGAAGCGCCCGTTGAGGGTTTCAAACTGTTGTCGTGTACCGGTGAGATTCAGCGGCAACAGCAGTTCATCACCGTGGCTGTTGCGTACCGGCATCAGCGACAGCCGGTTGGTGACATCCAACACCCGGGCAAGTTGTTCTGCGCGCTCCAGATAGCGCGCCATCCAGTAAAGGCCACTGGCCGTGCGGCTTAGCATGATGCGTCATCCTCCAGAACCCAGGTGTCCTTGGTGCCACCGCCCTGCGATGAGTTCACCACCAGCGAACCTTCCGTCAACGCCACGCGGGTTAAGCCGCCAGGCACGATGCGGATATCCGCGCCACTCAAGGCGAAGGGGCGTAAATCGATGTGGCGTGGCGCAAGGCCGTTGTCGATAAAGGTCGGGCAAGTCGAGAGGGAGAGCGTGTCCTGCGCGATATAGTTAGCCGGTCGCGCTTTTAAGCGATCGCGGAAATCGCTGAGTTCTTGCTGGCTGGCAACCGGGCCAATCAGCATGCCGTAACCCCCTGCGCCGTGAACCTCTTTCACCACCATTTTGTTGAGATTCGCCAGCACGTAGGAGAGATCCTGCGGTTTGCGGCACTGCCAGGTCGGCACGTTGTTGAGGATCGGATCCTCATCCAGATAGAAGCGGATCATGTCTGGCACGTAAGGGTAGATCGATTTATCGTCCGCTACGCCGGTGCCGATGGCATTGGCCAGCACCACGTTGCCGGATCGATACACCGACAATAAGCCCGGCACGCCCAGCATTGAATCCGGCCTAAACGCCAAAGGATCGAGGAAGGCATCATCCACGCGGCGATAGATCACATCGACTTTGCAGGGTCCTGCGGTGGTGCGCATCATCACTGCACCATCTTTCACAAACAGATCGGCGCTTTCCACCAGCTCCACCCCCATTTGCTGGGCGAGGAAACTGTGTTCAAAGTAAGCGCTGTTAAAGCGGCCTGGCGTCAGCACCACCACCACGGGGTCGTTGACTGGGGAGCTTTCGCGCAGCGTTTGTAGCAGGTGTGAAGGATAACGCTCCACCGGGGCCACGTGCTGTTCGATAAACAGCTCCGGATAGAGGCGCATCATCATCTTGCGGTTCTCCAGCATATAGGAGACGCCAGACGGCGTGCGCAGGTTGTCTTCCAGCACGTAATAATCACCGTCATTATTACGAACCATATCGACGCCGGTGATATGCGCATAGATATTGCGGTGCAGATCAACGTCTTGCATGCAGGGTTGGTATTGATCGTTCACCAGCACCTGCTCGGAAGGCACGATACCGGCTTTAAGGATGTGTTGTTGATGATAGATGTCGTGCAGAAAGGCATTGAGTGCCTGCACACGCTGGCGGATGCCGCGATCGAGCATCGACCATTCGCGAGCAGGAATGATGCGCGGCACACTGTCGAACGGGATTAAACGCTCCGCTCCGCCATCATCACCATAGACGTTGAAGGTGATGCCCACGCGATGAAACAATAATTCCGCCTCTTCGCGCTTACGCGCCACTGCCTCTTTGTCCGCCTGTTGTAACCATTCCCAGTAATGCTGATAGTGCGCGCGGTGTTGGCCGTCGCTCAGCAACATCTCATCATAGAAGTGTGACGCTATCTGGTAGCTTTCTTTCATGATTTACCCGGCGCTTGTCAGAGGACGTATCTCCTCTCCTGCACAAAGTGTGCCAGAGGCTCGCGCCCGCAACGGCACACGCGCCCCAATAGCGGAGCAGCGCCGGATAACGGTGGTGTTGCACCTTACTGGTGCATCAACTGCTGCGCAACTGGCAGCCAGATATCGGTCATCGCCCCATCGCCGCCAGTAAAAGGATCGCGATGCGGTAGCGGTACGCGCGCAATCTGATCTTTCGCGGCACGTAAACGAGAAGGCTCATCACGCACGGTTTCTGGCGACATTCCTTCAGGATAGGCGCCAACGGCAAAAAAATCGTCCGAGGCGAACACCTGTTTATGGCCGACACCTGCGGGGATCAGTACCGCATCGCCTTCGCGCAGCGTCACCATGCGGCCGCTGTCGCCGCCGAACAGCACTTCAGCCCAGCCGGATGCAATGCCCAGCACTTCATGGGTATTGGGGTGGTAATGGGTGTAAGGGTAGATTGGCGCGCGCCACGCAGCAGGCCAGCCGTTGGCGCTAAACGTTTTCTCGAACCAGGCCGCGCTGTCGCTCTGCAGTTCCTCATCATAGTCTGGTGCGATGCCAGGCCAGATGATCAGCGGCAGCAGATTGTTAGGTATGCCGCCCGACGGCAGCGACAGCATCAAATGCTGCGGATTGCTGGATGAACCTGCTGAAAAGGTACCGGCGGCGAAAGACATCAGTAACAGCAGGCTGGAAGTGTTGGCAGTCATACTCTTTCTCCGGGAAGCCACGTTGCTTAATTGTGGCAAAGCCCAGGGGCATTGCAATGTGCGCCCACCAACAAAATTCACATAAAAGAATGATTTACCTTACTAAAGCCAAATTAGTTGGCAACAAATTTAACATTTCGTGGGGTGAGGGAGAGAAGCCTAAACTGTTATATAAAAACATCCCAGATCTGTATCTGATTCACTTCACTGTTATGTGATTAACTGGCAGGCAGTGATAATGAGAGGTGAACAATGGACACGATCAAACAAATCCTGCTCGATGAGATCGCCACGCTGAACCGTGAAGGCCAGCGCGATAATCTGCCGCGCTTTAGTTTTTCTTTCCTCAAAACCCATCCCGGCCTCTGGGCGGTGATGTACCTGTGTTACGCGCTGTGCGTGGCGCTGATTTTCTCCACTGAGATGCTGGGCTGGCCAGCGTTCTGGTTTGCCACCGCGTTTGTGCTGGTGATGAGTGTGCTGATGCTGATGGACATCAACCCCAAATACCGCTTCGAAGATATCGATACGCTGGATCTGCGGGTGTGCTACAACGGCGAATGGTATTACGTACAGCCGGTTTCACAGCAGGCGCTGGATAAAATTGTCGACCATCCCGGCACGCCCGATCGCGTGCGCAGTGGTATCGATCGTTTGATGAAACAGAAAGGCGAAGTCGATTTTTACGATGTGTATTATCTGACCTGGGGCCACCAGCAGGCGGCAACGGTTTAAAGGGATGTCGTGGCGCGATTTATCGCGCGTAGTTGAGCCATACCCTCGCAGTCAGATGCGCCATAAATGGCGCCGCTACGATTCAGTAGAGCTGTCCGACCTGAGTTCAGCAATCAATTTGCCCAGCGTCTCCACTGCCGCCTCGGCCCGTGCATCCCACGGCCAGGCGGTATTGAATCGGAAGCAGTGGCTGAATCCTTCACTGCCGGAGAACAACTGGCCCGGCGCAATACTGATGCCCTCTTTCAAGGCCAGATGATAAAGCTGCGTGGTGTTGATCTGCTCGGGCAGTGAAATCCACAGGAAATAGCCACCGGGCGTATCGCTGATGTGCGCCTCAATCGGCAAGACGCGGCGCAGCGCCTGCTGCGCCTGCTGCTTACGCTTTGCCAGCGTCTGACGCAGCTTCTTTAGATGGGTATCGTAGCTGCGGGTGCTGAGGAAATCGGCCAGCGCCAGCTGCATCGGCGCACTGGTGGAGAGCGTGCTCATCAACTGAATCCGCTGCACGCGCTGGGCGTGACGTCCGGCCGCCACCCAACCGACGCGAAATCCCGCCACCAGATTTTTTGAAAAACTGCCGCAGTGCAGGACATTCCCTTCACGATCAAAAGCTTTCGCGGGCAGGGGTTTGTCGTGACCATTGTAGAGGTCGCTGTAGACGTCATCCTCAATCATCGCCACCTTGTGCCGCGTCAGCAAAGCCACAAGTTGCTGCTTACGTTCGACGCTCAGCGTAAAGCCGAGCGGATTTTGGCGGTTGGTCATCAACCAGCAGGCTTTCACCGGCCAGCGTTGCAGCGCCTGCTCCAGTTCATCAAGATCGATGCCTTGTTCGACGTCGCTGGCGATGGCGATGGCGTTCAGCTTCAGGCGCTCAATCACCTGCAATGCCCCGTAGAAAGAGGGGTTCTCAATCACCACCCAGTCACCGGGTTCCGTTACGGCCTGCAAACTGAGATTGAGGGCTTCCATCGCGCCATTGGTAATGACGATATCGTCGGGTGATAAGGTGATGCCTTGCTGGGCGTAACGTTGGGCCAGAATTTTACGCAGCGCTTCGTTCCCCGGCGGCAGATTGTTGAGTGCGTCAGAGGGCTTGAGATTGTGCGAGACTTTCACCAGCGAGCGCATCAGCTGGCGCTGCGGAAAGAGTTCAGGGTCGGGAAACGCCGAGCCGAAGGGAATAATGGCCGGATCGCGCGTGGCTTGCAGTACATCGAATACGAAGCTGTTGGTGTCTGCCTGCTCAGTTCTGGCAATGGCCTGCGTGGGTAAACGTGGACGGCTTTCAGCGGCGCGCGGGGCAATATAGTAGCCGGACTGGGGCTTAGAGACGATCCAGCCCTGGCTCTCCAGCACTTCGTAGGCGTGCATCACCGTCATCAGGCTAAGCCCGCTCTGCTCCGCTTGCTGACGTAGCGACGGCAGCTTTTCTCCCGGCGGCCAGATGCGTGCTTCGATTTGTGCCCGTAACTGATCGACCAACTGCTGGTATTTCGCCACCCGACCTCCGCTGTTTGGGATTTGTGCGGCTATTTTCCCTCACCCTAACCCTCTCCCGCAAGCGGGAGAGGGGCATCACCACGCCATCAAGGCAGCCGCACCAACTCCAGCTCTTCCTCTACAAAATTGGCCAGCTCGTGAACGCGCTCTGGCGGTACCGGCTTGCCGAGCAGATAGCCTTGCAACGTATCGCAGCCGAGGCCTGTCAGGAACGCTTGCTGCTCTTGAGTTTCCACCCCTTCGGCTACCACTTTGAGGTCCAGCGACTGCGCCAGTGCCACAATAGCAGAAACGATGGTGGCATCTTCCGATTTGGCCTGCAGTTCATTAACGAACGCGCGGTCGATTTTCAGTTCGCTCGCGGGAAGGCGCTTGAGGTAGAGCAGACTGGAATAACCGGTACCAAAGTCATCGATCGAGGCTTTGACACCCATATTGGTCAACTCGGTCAGGATGCGCACACTCTCTTCCGGATCGCGCATCGCCGTGGTTTCTGTCACCTCCAGCGTCAACAACTCAGCGGGAATCTTATGCTTTGCCAGCGCCTGCGTGACGGTCTCCACCAGATTGCACTGCTCAAATTGCAGCGCAGAGAGATTCACCGCCACCGACCAGTGCGGATGGCCCTGCATGTGCCAGCTGTGCAACTGACGGCAAGCCTCATCAATCACCCAGTTGCCGATATTAATAATCATGCCGGTCTTCTCGGCCATCGGCAGGAATTTGTCGGGAGCCAGTAACCCGCGAGTCGGATGTTGCCAGCGTAACAGCGCTTCAAAACCGATAATTGGGCCACTGGGCGCGCAGTATTTCGGCTGGTAGAACAAACGCAGTTCGCCATTATCCAACGCCTGCCACAGGTCGTTATTCAACTGCAGCTGTGACTGCGCCAGCGTATTCATCGATGGCTGGAAGAAGTTGTATCCGTTACGCCCGTTGTTTTTGGTGTGGTACATCGCGGCATCGGCATTGAACATCAGCTCGCGATCATCTTTACCATCGCCAGGATAGACCGCGATACCGATACTCAGCGAGACCATTAACTCATAGCGGGAGATATCAAACGGACGGTCCACCGCTTTTACCAAGGCATCCGCTACAGCTGCCGCATCGTTGGGATCGTCGATTTCAATCAACAGCACAAACTCATCGCCGCCCATGCGCGCCAGCGTGTAATGCCCTTTCATCTGACCAATCATGCGTTCGGCCACGGCGATCAGCAGATTGTCCCCCACGTGGTGTCCAAAGGCGTCATTGACCGCTTTGAAGCCATCCAGATCCATAAACATCAAGGCAAACTGTGATTTTTCACGGTTGGCTTTGTTGATGGATTGCTCCAGACGATCCTCCAGCAGTATGCGGTTGGGCAGACGCGTCAGGTTATCGTGTAGCGCCAGCTGTGCCAGTTCACGGTTGGCTTCGGCAAGGGAATGCGCCAGGATCGAGGTGCGCGCCTGCAAGCGGGCGTCAAGCATCGACACCAGCAACGTGATACCGAGAATTGCGAGGGTGACGACGGTGACCACAATCGCCAGCCAGTTGCTGTTAACGCCCATATGCGTCGCGTGACTGTGCATCGGGAAAGACGCCGCCGCCATACCGGTGTAGTGCATACCGGCTATCGCGCAGCCCATCACCACCGATGCACCCAAGCGCAACAAGGTGACGCGCCCGTGACCTTCGCGCAGGTTGAAGGCCAACCACAATGCTGCGCCAGAGGCCACCATGGCAATCACCACCGAAGCCGCTACCCAATTCCAGTTCCAGGTAATGCCCGGTGCGAACATCAGGGCCGCCATGCCGGTATAGTGCATCGCCACCACGCCAGAACCGAGCACGAAGGCGCCGCCCACTAAGCGTTTCCAGGGTAAATCCGCTGAGGAACAGACCAGCCACAGGGCAAAGATCGAGGCCAGAATGGCGACCATCATGGAGGTCACCGTCAGCATCGGATCGTAGCTCATCACCATGTCGAGGCTCATCGACAGCATGCCGATGAAGTGCATCGCCCAGATGCCGACGCCCATGGCGAATCCACCGCCCAACAACCAAACCAGCGCCACCTTGCCGGTTGAGGAGGCCACGCGTCCCGCCATATCTAATGCGGTAAACGAGGCCAGCATCGCCACCAGAATCGAGACGATCACGGTAAACGAATCATACGAAGTCACTAACATAGTGATTTCCCAAGTTAAAGCCGTTTTAAATCAGCTGTGGTATTATGAAAGAAAAATGAAGGCTATTGGTTTTATTGTTGAAATTATCGGCAGAATCACTGCCGATTTGAGTCTTTGAACGATGAAACCTTCCGATGTGGAAGAAAATAAAAATTGTTTGTTATGCGCCTGCCAGTGGCATGACGTTATCGGCAAAGGGCAGCGGCATATTAAGCGCAGCGGTAAATTCACCCACTCGCTCAGCGGGCGTCGGTTTGCCCAGCAAATAGCCCTGCAAAGTGTCAAAACCTAAACCAGTGAGTAAACGTTGCTGTTCCTCGGTTTCGACGCCTTCCGCGACCATGCGCAGGTTCAGGCTTTGTGCCAGCGTCAGCATCGCGCTCACTACCGTGGCGTCTTCACTGTCGGCGCGCAGGCTATTCACAAAAGCACGGTCAATTTTTAGTTCACTGGCTTCCAGGTGTTTGAGATGCAGCAGATTGGCATAACCAATACCAAAGTTATCAATCGCGACTTTCACCCCCAGGCGATGCAGTTCGGCTATGCGCTGCTGGCTAAATTGCGGGTCGCGCATGGCAATGTTTTCGGTAATCTCCAGCATCAGCGCCCCTTCCGGCAACTGATGGCGTTGTAATGCAAGTTGTAAACTGTCGATCAAATCCCGTTGATGAAATTGCAGCGCGGAGAGGTTCACTGACACGCTCCAGTCACTGTTGCCTTCACTGTGCCACTGTTTTAACTGACGGCAGGCTTCATTGATCACCCAGTTACCCAGCGCGACAATTTGCCCGGTTTTTTCCGCACGCGGCAGGAACATATCGGGCATCAGCAAACCTCGGCGCGGATGCTGCCAGCGCAACAGCGCCTCAAAACCCATCAACACCGTACCGCCCGCGCGGAATTTTGGCTGATAGAACAGGCACATCTCTTGGTGCTCCAGCGCATTCCACAGGTCATTGGCCAAGGCCAACTGATGTTGTGCCGTGGCACTCATCACCGGTTCAAACAAACACCAGCCGTTACGGCCACTGTGTTTGGTGTGATACATGGCAGAGTCGGCGTTGAACATCATCTCCTGCTGGCTGCGACCGTGTTCTGGGAAGGTGACGATACCGACGCTCAACGATACGCGCAGCGAGTAGCGATCCAGCTCAAAGGGTAAATCGATGGTATTCACCAACCTTTGCGCCAAGGCTGAAGCCTGCAAAGCGTTGTATTGCGGACACAGCAGCACGAATTCGTCACCGCCGAGTCGGGAAAGGAAAATGTCGTCACTGAGCTGCACACGCAGCCGCTTCGCCACCGCAATCAACAAACGGTCACCTACATGATGTCCCCAGGTATCGTTGACGGCTTTAAAGCCATCGAGATCCATGAACATCAGCGCAAAGGTTTGATCTTGTAAAGTAGCCTGCTTGATTTGCTCGTTGAGCTGCTGCTCCAGCAGTACGCGGTTAGGCAGCGTGGTGAGGTTGTCATGCATCGCCAACTGACGCAGTTCATTGTTAGCACGTTTGAGTTTGGCAGCCAGACGCGCGGCACGCAGTTGTGCATCCAGCATCGAGACCAACAGCGTTAAACCCAGAATGGTGAGCGTAATGATGGTCACCCACACCGCCAACCCATCTTCACTGACGCCGTGATGCTGCATCATGGTGCTCGGCATGCTGTACTCTGCCGCCGCCATGCCGGTGTAATGCATGCCCGCAATGGCAATGCCCATCACCAACGCGGCACAAACGCGCATCATCAGCACGCTTTCGCCCTGGCGCAGATGAAAAGCCAGCCACAATGCGGCGCCAGAGGCGACGTAGGCAATGATCACCGACACCGCCACTAACAACGCATCCCAGCGGATCGCGGGCTCAATCATCAAGGCGTTCATGCCGATGTAGTGCATCATCACCACGCCACTGCCGAGTATCAAGGTGCCACGTATCAGCCGACGACGGGTCAGATGGCTGCCCTGAACACCCTGCGCAAAGGCAAAAATAGAGGCGAGGATCGCCACCACCAGAGAAATAACCGTGAGGGGGATGTCGTAGCGCATGGTCATTGGCATCATCATCGCCAACATACCGATGAAGTGCATCGCCCAGATGCCAATACCCATCGCGGTGCCGCCGCCCACGAGCCACATCTTCGCCAGGCAGCCGCGCGAAACCGCAACGCGCCCAGCTGTGTCCAGCGCGGTAAACGCGGCGATAAAGGCCACAATCAGTGAAACCGTCACCAGAACGCTATCCCAGGTAACCAGCAGCATGTGCGCTCCTAAGCTCAGCCCGCTGCGGAGCAGGTGCTGTATCGTCAAAAAAGGTCAAAGAGTATTCGAACATCGATTAAGGGCGATTAATGACCGCATGCAGTGAGGCAGAGTAAGGAGCCGATCCAGACAATTCTGGAATCACCGCGCTGTGTTTTTTTATTTTCATCATCTGTCGCAGTCAGAAAAATTAATAATATCTGATTAATGCACGAACATAGCATTGAACCGTGAGACGCGGTAGAGGGTTAAATCACTCGTTGTTTAGTTTTTTTAACAGGTCGCTACCCCTTGTAGTCACTGAGTTATCGGCGAAAAGTGTGAATTGATTAGTGAAAAAACTAAGCGCAGCATCACAACTGCTGAATTGCTGATCTATAGTAAAGAAAACTGATATAAATCATCAACCCACAATCTAAGAATATTCCTAGGTGACGGGCACTTACGAAGTGCAGCCGATCGCGGCTCTTGTTTGAATTCGGATTCGTTACATAAATGAATCACCAGGTGAAAAAGCAATGACATTGGATAATCAGTAAGGAATGATTATGAAACTCAAGCTTTTTCTTTTGGCTTCCAGCCTGAGCGTCGCGCTCGCACCCACCGCTGCTTTTGCCGCCACCACTACGGGAACCATCAATGCCACATTGACGCTCACCACCGGTTGTCTGGTGAATGGTCAGTCAGCCACCACCGGCGTCAACTTCGGTACCCTGAACTTTGGTAGTAGTGCGGCAACCTTTGATACCTTAAACGCCACCTTAGTGGGCGCATCGGGTAACGGTATTTATGTGCGCTGCACCACCGGTCAAACGTTTAACGTGCAGGTCACCAGCAGTAATGCCGCGCCCGCCACCATCTATGGCACGGTGAGCGGTCAGCCGCGCTATTTAATTCTCGGTTCCAACAACACCCAAGGCATTGCTTATACCTTGTACAGCGACGCCGCCTTCACCACCGCGATTGCCAATAACACCAACATAGCGGCCAGCGGCACCACCGACCCGACACTGGGCACCAATTACGCCATCTATGGTCGTGTGGTTGGGGGTGGCTTTAACCCACTCATTCCAGCGGGGACCTACACCGATACCATCAACGTGGCGGTGAATTACTAAGGGATCGGTTGGGGTAATCAGGGTGGCCGTAGTGCGTTGGGTGCACAGTGTAGGCGGCCTGGCCCTGCTGATAGGGAGCGTCTCCGCCTGGGCGTTGCCAACGGCAACGTTTCAGGTCTCTGCGTCAGTGGTGGCAGGCTGTGTGGTTTCCGGTACCAATACCGGGGTTTTTGGCACGCTTAATTTCGGCACGCAGTCGGGCGTGGCGTCGAGCAGTGTCAGCGCCAGCTATGTGCAAAGCACCACTATCACCCTCGCCTGTACGCCAGGCACCGCCGTGAGCATGAGCATCAACGGCGGCAGCAATTACACCACCACCCGCAATCTCAAGATATCCGGTAACACCAATACCGTGGCTTATAGCCTGTATACCAATGCGGCGCATACCACCGCGATACCGGTGAATACAGCTGTGGCATTGAGCTATAGCAACGCCAATAACATCACTTTGCCGATTTACGGCCTGTTAACGCTGCCCGGCCCGACGCGCGCCGGGACTTATACCGACACCTTAACCGTCACACTGAGTTGGTGATGGAAGTATTAAAGAAGGATGAATAATCATGAACCTGCGCGCCCTGTCACTGTTGTTTGTCATGGCCCTGATCCCCGCCGCCCACGCGGCCAATTCGCTGATGATTTGGCCAATCGATCCGGCGATAAATCCCGAAGATAAGGCCAGCGAGCTGTGGCTGGAAAACCGCGGCAACGCCACCACGATCATGCAGGTCCGCATTTTCAGTTGGCTGCAAGTCGGCGGTCAGGAGCAGTATCAAACCCAGCAGCAGGTGGTGGCGAGCCCACCCATGGTGCGCCTGGAGCCAGGTCAGAAACAGTTGGTTCGTTTGATCAAACAAACGCCACCTGAAGCAGGGCGTGAAATGTCCTACCGTGTGGTGCTGGATGAAATCCCGACGCCACGCACCCCGGGTGAGAATCAGGCGGGGCTGACCTTCCAGATGCGCTATTCGGTCCCGCTGTTTGTCTACGGTAACGGCGTCACCAGTGACAGTGCGAAACCGCAGCTCAGCTGGCAACAAATTGACAGCGGTGGCAGACGCTGGCTAGAACTCACTAACCGGGGTAATGGCCATGCGCGGTTAAGTAATGTCACTATCGGTGGCCGTCGCATCGGAAATGGCTTGTTTGGCTATGTGCTCGCTAATAGCAGCAACCGCTGGCCGTTAACCAGTAGCGTGAGTGGCGAGCTATCGGCCGAGGTGAATAAAGGCCACTGGAGCAGCGCGGCCGCGCGCTAATGAGGTTTACGCTACATCCCTGTGCGCTCGCCGTTGCCAGCGTACTCTGTCTCAGCCCCCAGACCAGCGGCGCGGAAACCTTCTCCGAGCTGCCGCCCCCGCCTGCCATGGAGAATAACGCCAGCGGCCAGCAATATATGCTGGAACTGGTGGTTAACCAGAGCGATCGCGGTGACATCGTACCGGTCGAGCGAAAAAACGGGGATTTCTGGGTACGCAGCGGCGATTTGCAACGTGTGGGTATTCCCGCCGAGAAGCTGCAGGGCCAGCAAGTCGATATCAATAAACTGGCGGACGTGAAGGTGGATTACGACGAGCGCCGCCAACGCTTGCTGCTCACGGTTCCCCCCGCCTGGTTACCCGGCCAGGTGATTGGGAAGGATCAGCGGGGTCCGCGCTATCCGGGACGCTCCAGCAACGGTGCCTTACTCAATTACGATTTCTACGCGACGCGCACGGATAACGCAGGTTCGCGCCTCTCCAGCTGGAACGAGTTGCGCTTCTTCGGCCCCGTGGGACAGTTCTCCACCAACGGGGTTTACACCCAGCAGCTTGAAGGTGGCGTGAGCGGTCAGCAAGAAGGCTACATCCGCTACGACACTTGGTTCAGTAACGAAGATGAAAATGATGCCATCAGCTGGCGCGCCGGGGATTTGGTCACTGACGCGCTAAGCTGGAGCAACAGCGTGCGTCTCGGCGGGATTCAGATCGCGCGTGATTTTAGCGTGCGCCCTGATCTGGTGACCTATCCCCTGCCCGCATTTTCTGGCCAGGCTGCCGTTCCCTCGTCGGTTGATCTGTTTATCAACGGCTATCGCAGCACCCAGGCCAATGTGCAACCGGGCCCGTGGTCGCTGACCAATGTCCCGTTTGTTAATGGCGCGGGCGATGCGGTGATCACCACTACCGATGCCGTGGGACGCCAGGTGACGACCACGCTGCCGTTTTATGTTTCCAGCAGTTTGTTGCGTCAGGGCTTATCCGATTACTCCTTCTCTGCCGGTGCGATTCGTGAAAACTACGGTCTGCAAAACTTCGATTACGGGGCGGCAGCCGCCAGCGGGTCTTATCGTTATGGCTTAACCGACTGGCTGACATTAGAGAGCCATGCCGAGGGCAGCGACAGCGTGGCGATGGGGGGAGCCGGAGGATTAGTGAAGATTGGCAGTTGGGGCGTGGTGAACGGTGCACTGGCGCAGAGCCAGATGGAGGGTAAACCGGGCACGCAATACAGCTGGGGCTATCAGTACAACAACAGCTGGTTCAGTTTAGGGACGCAACACACGCTGCGAACGGCTGATTTCGGCAACCTGGCGTTGGTGGGCAGCCGTGGTGACAGCGCCAATACCAGCTACTCGCTGGCACGGCGCAGTGCGCAATATACTGCCAGCGTCTCCCTCAACCAATACGGCAGCCTTGGTCTGGCTTACTTTGATATCGCTGGCGGGTCTGGCGACCGCACCCGCCTGTGGAACCTGTCGTGGAGTAAGAATCTGTGGGGCAACAGCAGCCTGTATATCTCGGCCAGCCGCGATCAGGAGCAAGGCGACTGGAGCGGCGCGATCTCCCTCGTCATTCCCTTCGGTGAGCAGAGCAGCGCTTCTGTCAGCTATGAGCGTGATCAACAAGGCCGCAATAACCAGCGCGTCTACGTTTCACGCGCCATGCCAACGGACGGCGGGTTTGCTTACGATGCTGCGTGGGCCAATCAGGGCGGCGATAGCGGAGATTATCGCCAGGCGAGCCTGCGCTATCGCAATAACAAAATTGATACCTCTGCCGGTTTCTATGGGGATAACGACAACACCACGCAGTGGGCAGATTTAACGGGATCACTGGTGCTGATGGATAATCGCGTCTTCGCCGCCAACGATATCAACGATGCCTTTGTGGTGGTGAAAACCGATTATCCGGATGTGACGGTGCGCTATGAGAACCAGTCAATGGGACGCACCGATAAAGAGGGCTATTTGCTGGTGCCCTCGATCAGCAGTTATTACGGTGCGAAATACGATCTCGATACCCTGGATTTACCCGCTGACCGAACCGCGCCCAAAGTGGAACAACGCTTCGCGGTGAAACGGAAAAGCGGTTACCTGCTTCACTTCCCGGTCGAGCGTCTGCGTGCTGCCAGCGTGGTGCTCCACGACAGCGACGGTCAGCCGATCCCTATCTCCAGCCAGGTTTTACGTCCCAGCCAGGCGACCGAATATGTCGGCTGGGACGGGATTGTCTGGATGGAGAATCTCAGCGGTGATAACCCCATTCACGTGGTCACACCGGATGGCCGCACATGCGATACCACACTGACCATTGAGGGTGGCCAGCCCAAAGCGCTGCAAACCTACGGACCGCTCACCTGTGCTCTGCCCCCGCCGCCGCCAGGATCAGCAATCAGTTCGGCGAATAATTCACAGTCAGGGATTTCACCATGAGAAAGCTACTTTTGTTGCTGGCGCTGTTTATTCTGCCGGGTACCAGCTACGCGCTGTGTAGCTTATCGGCACCGACGGCGACCTTTGGCTCTGTTACCACCTTTGCCGTCGGCTCAACCGCGCAAAGCACTTCAACCATCACCAACGTTAACTGTGGTTCAGGCACCTTGTCGCTGCTGGGCACCGATAATGTGGCCTACACCTTTACCACCTCAACCTATCTGAGTGGCACGCGCGCAGCGTTGAAAACCGACAGTACCGGCACCGATACTATCCCGTTTCAGATATGCATCGACAGCGCCTGCGCCACTGAACTGCAGCAGGGTGGGAAATATACCTGGAGTTCTTCGCTACTGCTGGGTTTGGGGAACAGCCTGAACTTCAACATTCCACTCTATTTCCGCACCGTACCGGGACAGGTGGTGGCGGCGGGCAGTTACACCACGATGGTGACGATAACCGTCAGCTACACGGTATGTGCGGGCCTCAACGTAGCGGGGATATGCGTTGGCACCGTGCAAACCAGTACCGGCACAGCCATGACGTTTGCGGTTAACCTGGTCCTTACGAACGACTGCACCACCATCACCGCACCCAACGTCAGTTTTGGCAGTGCGCCGCTGGTCGGCAGTTTCTCTACCGTGCAGCAAACCATCAACGTGGTGTGTTCTAAAGGCAGTACCTTCACGGTGGGACTGAGCAACGGCAGTTATTACAGCGGTACGACACGCCAGATGGCGAGCGGCACAAACCGGCTGGCCTATGACATCTATAAAGGAACCACCACCACGACTCGCTGGGGACCCACGGGCACCGATCGCTGGAGTAGCGCAAGCGCGACATCGCTGAACAGCGATCTCATTACGCGCAATTTTACCTACACGGCACAAATCCTGACCACGCAGAATACGCCTGCCGCAGGCAGCTATACCGATAGTGTGGTGGTGGATTTATCGTTTTAGAGGGGTAAAGGCGGCCCTAAGGCCGCCCAAATCTTACAAGGATGCACTCACCGGCGAACCGCTGTGGCGTGCCTGATACTGTTTCACCATACGGCCAATCAACAGCGTACCGACCAATCCGCATACCGCGGCAAACGACAGCCAGACGCCGGGCATCGCTTTATCTCCGGTGGCATGGATCAGATAACTGGAAACGGCTGGCGTGAAACCGCCAAACAGGGCTGTTGCCAGGCTGTAAGCCAGCGAGAAACCTGATGCACGCACTTCCGCTGGCATGATTTCAGCCAGATACACCACCATCGCACCGTTATAGCTGGCATACAGGAAAGACAACCACAGTTCGGCTTCCACAAGATGCGCAAAACTCGGTGAACCCACTAACCAGTGCAGTACCGGCCAGGTCGTCAGGATCATCAGAATGGTAAAGGTGATTAGCAAGGGACGACGGCCAATCCGATCCGAGAGAGACCCCATCACCGGCAACCAGATAAGGTTGGAGATGCCAACAAACAGCGTCACCATAAAGCTCTGCTCATCACTCATCATCAACACGGTTTTGCCAAAGGTCGGGGTGAACGCGGTGATCATGTAGAACATCACTGTGGTGGTCACCACCATCAGCATCCCCGCCAGCACCAGAGCCCAGTTCTGCCCCACCGAGCGCATAATCTGGCCCATCGAAGGGTGATGCTTACGCTGGCTAAACGCCTCGGTCTCTTCCAGCATGCGACGGATCCAGAACAGGAACGGCACAATCATACAACCGACCACAAACGGAATACGCCAGCCCCATTCGGTGACCGCATCTTTCGCCAGCAGATGGTTCAGGCCAAGACCCAGCAGTGCAGCAAAGATCACCGCCACTTGCTGGCTGCCAGACTGCCAGCTGACATAAAAGCCCTTGCGCCCTTTTGGCGCGACTTCGGCCAGATAAACGGACACACCGCCTAACTCGACACCCGCGGAGAAGCCTTGCAGCAGACGCCCCAGCAAAATCAGAATCGGCGCGGCGGCCCCCAGGGTGGCATAACCTGGCACCAGGGCAATCGTCAGCGTACCCAGCGCCATCAGCCCCAGCGTCAATAAAAGCCCTTTGCGGCGACCGTGATGGTCAATGTAAGCACCGAGAATAATCGCGCCGAGGGGGCGCATCAGGAAGCCTGCACCGAAAGTCATCAAAGTGAGCATCAGTGAGGCGAAAGGGTCATCTCCGGGGAAAAAGGTTTTGGCAATCGCCGTTGCGTAATAACCAAATACCATGAAATCGTACATTTCAAGGAAATTACCGCTGGTGACACTAAAGATGGTTTTGGCACCGCCTTGCGATGGCTTTTGTAAAGACTGGCTCGCACTCATATTGATCTTCCTGGGGTTTTTCTTCCGTTTTAACCGGATACGCCAGGAATAGATGTGATCTGCTTCACCATTGCAGTTTACAAAAGTGAGACCAAAAGTAACAAGAAATTAACATTGCTATAGCGAGGCAAATAAAAAGGGCCGCTGTAAATAGCGGCCCTTAGGGTGGTGAGAGCGGTGAATTATTTCTTCACGGTCTCCATACCCATCAATCCAATCTTCAGATAACCCGCTTCTCGCAGTTGATCCATCACGCTCATCAGCGTTTCGTAATCCACTGACTTATCAGCCTGGAAGAAGATGGTGGTCTCTTTGTTGCCTTCGGTTTGTGCCGTCAGCGCATTCACCAGGGTTTCTTTGGTGACCGCATCATTACCGATGTAAATCTGCTTATCTTCTTTGATCGACAGATAGACCGGTTTTTCCGGACGCGGTTGCGGTGCGCTGGTGGAAGCAGGCAGGTTAACGCGCACATCCACCGTGGCTAATGGCGCGGCGACCATAAAGATGATCAGCAGAACCAACATAACGTCGATAAACGGCGTCACGTTGATTTCATGCATTTCGCCGTCGCCTACCGAGTCATCGTTTAAACGCATCGCCATAATACTTATCCTACGCGCAGTTTCTGTGCCGCCGCTGGACGGGTCGCTTCTTTTGCGGTATCCACGTTACCGAGGTCCAGATCGCGGCTTTGCAGCAGCATCACCTGAGCGGCCACATCACCCAATGAGGCTTTGTAGCTGGCAATCATGCGGGCGAAAACGTTGTAAATCACCACCGCAGGGATAGCAGCAACCAGACCAATGGCGGTGGCCAGCAGCGCTTCTGCGATGCCCGGCGCCACAACGGCGAGGTTCGTCGTCTGCGTTTTAGCGATACCGATAAAGCTGTTCATGATGCCCCACACGGTACCAAACAGACCGATAAATGGCGCAACAGAACCGATAGTGGCGAGGAAGCCATTACCACGACCGGCATGACGGCTGAATGCCGCAACGCGACGGTCAAGGCGGAAGCTGGTGCGCTCCTTGATACCATCAAGATCGTCGGCACCCGCTGAGAGTTCCAGCTCGTTTTGTGCATCATTCAGCAGCACAGCACTGTGGCTATTACTTTTAAAGCTTTCGGCGGCGCGGTAAGCATCATCAAGCGATCGTGCTTCGCCCAGTGCCTGCTGTTCGCGTTTCAGGCGACGTTTCGCCCCGCTCAGCTCAGCAAACTTGCCGAAGAAAATCGCCCAGGTGACAACTGAGGCCAGTAACAGGCCAATCATCACAATTTTTACCACGATATCGGCATGCTGATACATGCCCCAAACGGAGAGGTCCGTTTGCATCAAATCACTGGCTACCACGCTGCGTCTCCAACTTCTGTTGCACAGTTCACGATTGAAGCGCGGATCATAGCAAAAAAATTGACCGAAGTGATAGTAGTTCTCATTACTATTTACAATCCAAAAGTGCCTTGTAATTCCACAATTTGCCCATTGTTTTACAGAATACTGGCACCACTCTGATATTCCGTAATCTGGATCAACCCAGTGCGACATTTCGTGGTAACGTGGATGTTTTGCGGTAAGTGTCAGGAAAGGCAGTGATGGCAACGAATAAAATTGATACCACGCTGGTTAGCGCGGGACGCAGCAAACGTTACACTCAGGGCTCAGTTAACAGCGTGATTCAACGCGCCTCGTCACTGGTTTTTGACACCGTTGCTGACAAAAAACGTGCGACCGCAGGTCGTGCATCCGGTGAGCTTTTTTATGGCCGTCGCGGCACGCTCACCCACTTCTCGTTCCAGGACGCCATGACGGAACTGGAGGGCGGCGCAGGCTGTGCGCTTTATCCTTGCGGTGCAGCGGCGGTGTCGAACGCGATTCTTTCTTTTGTTGAAGCAGGCGATCACATTCTGGTCAGCGGCGCGGTGTATGAACCCACGCAGGATTTCTGCTCAAAAATCCTCAGTAAGCTGAACGTCTCCACCACCTATTTTGATCACTGCATTGGCAGCGAAATCGGTGAATTAGTCCAGCCGAATACGCGCGTGGTGTTCCTTGAGTCGCCCGCGTCCATCACCATGGAAGTGCAGGATATCCCGGCCATCGTGGCGGCGGTGCGGGCTAAAGCGCCAGACGCGATCATCATGATCGATAATACCTGGGCAGCGGGCGTCTTGTTTAACGCCTTGGAGCATGGCATCGATATCTCTATTCAGGCGGGCACCAAATACATTATTGGCCACAGCGATGCGATGATCGGTACTGCCGTTGCAAATGAACGTTGCTGGCCGCAGCTGCGTGAGAATTCGTACCTGATGGGCCAGATGGTAGATGCCGATACCGCCTACATGGCCAGCCGCGGATTGCGCACGCTGGGTACGCGCCTGCGCCAGCATGAAGAGAGCGGTTTGCAGGTGGCAGAATGGCTGGCTGCACAGCCAGAAGTGGCGCGCGTGAATCACCCCGCGTTAGCGCAATGCAAAGGGCATGAGTTCTGGCAGCGTGATTTCAACGGCAGCAGCGGACTCTTCTCTTTTATCCTGCATGAAAAGCTGAGCCGCGAGCAGTTGGCGAACTATCTCGACCATTTCCACCACTTCAGCATGGCCTATTCCTGGGGCGGTTATGAATCATTGATTCTGGCCAACCAGCCGGAAGAACTGGCAGAAATTCGCCCAGCTGGCGGCGTGGACTTCACCGGAACGCTGGTGCGGTTGCACATCGGTCTTGAGCATGTCGATGACCTGTTAGATGACCTGAAAGCCGGCTTTGCCCGCTTAAAGCAGTAAAAAGATAAACAAAACCTAAACCGTTCTGTGTGGCATCGGTGAGATCAACGAATACGATGCCACAGAACGTTAAAATAGAATCCTTGTGACTCGATGGGATAGCAGATGGGTGTTTTACATGAGATTGTCCACGCGCTCTGGCATCAGGATTTTGCCGCGCTGGCCAATCCAGATGTCGTGTGGGTTGTCTACGGCGTGATGTTTTTGACGCTGTTTCTGGAAAACGGTTTGTTGCCGGCCTCTTTCTTGCCGGGCGACAGCCTGCTGCTGCTCGCGGGTGCCATGATTGCCAAAGGCGTGATGGATTTCGTGCCAACTATGGTGATTCTGACCACCGCCGCCAGCCTCGGCTGCTGGCTGAGTTATCTGCAAGGCCGCTGGCTCGGGAATACCCGGTTGGTGAAAAGCTGGTTAATGCACCTCCCCGCGCAATACCACCAGCGGGCGTGGAACCTGTTTAACCGTCATGGGTTGATGGCGCTGCTGGTCGGTCGTTTCCTGGCGTTTGTACGCACTTTGCTGCCTACCATGGCGGGCATCTCTGGCTTACAGAACGGTCGCTTCCAGCTGTTCAACTGGCTGAGTGGCGCATTGTGGGTCGGCATTGTGGTGGCCATGGGTTATGGCATCAGTCAGGTGCCGTTTATCAAGCGCCATGAAGACCAGGTGATGGCCGTGCTGATGGTGCTACCGATGGTGCTGCTGTGTGTCGGGCTGGCTGGCAGCATTGTGGTGATTTGGAAAAAGCGCCGCCAGAAAGCGTAAATAAACGCTGTCATGTATTTGGTCGCTATCAATGGCGACCAAACAAGGTTTTGTAGGGTGCGCATTTATGCGCACCTGTCATTCACGCGGCGTCAAACGGTAACGTGAGTCGCACGCGGCTGGCCTCTTCTCCCGGCGTTACGCCGAAATAGCGTTTAAACTCCCGCGAAAACTGCGAAGGGCTCTCGTAACCGACGCGCACCGCTGCCGCACTGGCTTTCATGCCATCCTGCAACATCATTAATCGCGCCTGATGCAGGCGATAGCGCTTCAGGTATTGCAGCGGCGAGGTTTGCGTTACCGCTTTAAAGTTGTGATGAAATGCCGACACGCTCATGTTCACTTCCGCCGCCAGCATCTCTACGCTCAGGCTTTCTGAGAAATGGTTTTCGATGCGGCGCAACGCGCGCGCAATCTGACTGAATTGTGTCTGACGATTCACCAGCGACAGCAGTGCGCCGCCAATCGGCCCGGTTAGCACATAGTAAATAATCTCACGCACCAGCTGCGGACCCAACACACGCGCATCACGCGGTTTGTTCATCACATCCAACAAGCGTTCGGCTGCACAGAGCATCTCCTCGCTCATAAAAGCCGAATGGATGCCCGAGGTATGCAGCTGCGGCTGAAACTGCTCATCATCGCCAATATCCATCAGCAGATCCTGCAGACTGGCCGTATCCACGCTCAGACACATGCCCGCCAGCGGCTCTTCTAACGTTGCTTCGGTTTCACACTCCACCGGCAACGGTACGGTCAGCATCAGATATTTGGTGGCATCGTAGTGGAACACCGTGCTGCCGAGATAGCCGGTTTTACGTCCCTGGAACAGAATCACAATGCCGGGTTGGTACATCATCGGCGTGCGCGGCAGCGTTTCACAGGCATAGATCAGCTTGACGTTATCAACCGCGCACAACGGTTGCCGGGCATCATTCATTAACGCAATCACTCGCTGCGCCAGCTGGCGGCAAAGGGCATCATTCGGCATGGTTTTCTCTCTGGCAGCAAAAATCCAGTGTGCCGCAATGCTGCTTAAAGCTCCACCACTCTGGAGAATCAGGCAAGATTCTGGCAGAAATGACCAGGGCAAAACGGCGGTTTGATTGCCACAATGATCTCCTCGGTTAAGTTTGTTGACTAGACTTAACCACAGCGCTTTTAACGGTAAGTCACTGCGACAGATAAGGAGCAACTATGGCAGAGCAACCCATTATTAAACTGCACGACGGCAATATGATGCCTCAGCTTGGACTCGGCGTATGGCAGGCTAGCATTGAGGATGCCCGCAATGCGATTGTGGAAGCGTTAAAAGTGGGTTATCGCTCCATCGATACCGCCGCTATTTACAAAAACGAGGAAGCAGTCGGGCAGGCGCTGCAGGATACCGACGTGGCGCGTGAAGATATTTTCATTACCACCAAGTTGTGGAATGACGACCAGCAAAGCTGGCAGGCGGCGATGGAAACCAGCCTGAAGAAATTGCAGCTGGAGAGCGTCGACCTCTACCTGATGCACTGGCCGTGCCCAGAGAAAGATCACTATGTTGAAGCCTGGAAAGGCTTAATTGAGCTGCAAAAACAGGGCTTAACCAAAAGTATCGGCGTCTGTAATTTCCACGAAGCACACCTCAAACGTTTGATCGATGAGACCGGGGTTTCACCGGTGGTGAATCAGATTGAACTACACCCGATGCTGCAACAGCGCACCCTGCATGCCTGGGATGCAATGCATCACATTCAAACAGAATCCTGGAGTCCACTGGCGCAAGGCGGTAAAGGCGTGTTCGATCAGGAGATCATCCGCGATTTAGCCAAAAAGTATGGCAAGACCCCGGCGCAGATCGTGATTCGCTGGCATCTGGATAGCGGACTGGTAGTGATCCCTAAATCCGTTACGCCAGAACGCATTCGCGAAAACTTCCAGGTGTTTGATTTCAGGTTGGAAAAAACGGAGATCAGCGAGATTACCAAGCTGGATAGCGGCAATCGTTTGGGGCCAGACCCGGAGAAGTTTAACGGGTAGGATTATGCGGCTCAGTAGCGGTCGCCATGAATGGCGACCCTACGCGTTTGTCGCGGGATTGTAGCGTGCGCATTGATGCGCACTTTTACTTTAAGGAACTGAGTTCACCTGCAACTGCCCTGCCGTACCGCGATCCGCCAACTCCAGCGTCTGGCTGTAGTAGACAAACGGGAAGTGATCCGAAGAACTCTGCGGGAAGCTCACCAACAGCTCCACGTCGCCATCGACCCACACGGTATCTTTCCAGCCACGATCCTCGCCCATCGGTTGCGCGCCGTTGACATTCTTAATCAAGAACATCACACCCTGAATATGCAGCGACTGCGGACGATCGGCGTGGATAATCCAGCGTTCAAAGGTGCCCTGCTGCACGGTGGTATCGATGCGGCTCATATCCCACAGCGCGCCATTAATGCCCGGCGCACTGTCTCCGATGCGGAATTCACGCGTGCGCACCGCGACGCCATCCAGAATCTGATCCGCCAGTAGACGCATCGGCAGATTATCGGTAACCAACGGCAGTAAGCCCGTCGGTCGCAGGCTCAGCACCAATGTATTCGCCAGGATGGACGAGGGTTCAAACAGACCGCGCAGGCGATCCATCAGACCGGCGGCGGTACCTGCAGTAATCGACACTTCATCGCCTTGCGACATATCTACCAGCACTTCACGGCGTTCACCCGGTGCCAGTGACAGCGTCTGCACCGCCACCGGAGCGGCGAGGAAGCCTTGATCGCTGGCGATCACCGTGAACGGACGGTTGTCCGAGAAGCTCAGATCGAACCGGCGCGCGTTGGACGCATTCAGCAAGCGCAAGCGAACCCAGCCGCGAGAAACCTCGATGTACGGGTTCTGTACGCCATTCACCAGCAGGGTATCACCAAGGAAACCGCCGTCTGAAGGGGGGTTGTAAACCGGTGTGGCGAAGTTATCCAGACGCTTATCCTGAATAATCAGCGGGAAATCATCGACGCCATAGTGCTTAGGCAACGGCAGCGCTTTGCTGACGTCATCTTCAATCAGCCACATGCCGGCCAGGCCGTTGTAAACATGCGGCGCCATGCGATTTGGCGTATTGGCGTGATACCACAGTGTGGCAGCGCCCTGGCGAATCGGCAGCACTGGCGCCCAGTCTACGCCCGCAGACATCAAACGCGGCGCACCGCCCATTAACGCACCTGGCACTTGCAGCCCGCTGACGGTCATCGCCACCGGTTCGTTGAGGCGGTTACTGTAAATCAGCTTCACATCATCGCCGCTGTACACGCGCACAGTGGGGCCGAGGTACATGCCATTAATACCCCATACCGGCACCTTGTTGCTGTTTCCGCTGAACGACCAATGGCTGCGTTGCAACGTCAAAAACAGCGGCTGACCACGACGCGATTCGATCAATGGCGGAATCGGAAGCGGCACATCGCCTGGCGGTGCCGCAGCATGAGCAGCATAAGGCATGCTGCCTGAAGCCAGCGCAACGCCGGCGGAAAGCTGAATAAACTGACGTCTGCTGCAAGACATAAAACTTCAGACCTTTTGAGCGGGGCGTGAAGACGCCGTGTCCATGTTGTTTTTGTTAGTGGATTATTGCTGTGATGAGCATGGGGCAGCGGTACTGCCCCTGGTTGGCTAGATTTTACCGTTTTTTTCGCGTTCGGCGACTTCGGCGTTCAATTCTTCCAGCTTAGCAGACATTAATTCGCGACAATGGGTCGCTAACTTGCGTACTGAAGTGGTTTCAAACTGTTTGGTATCGACAGGCGGCAGCATTTCAACAATCACCAGACCATTGTTCCAGCGGTTGAGTTTCACTTTATCATGGGTGTTAGACACCACCACCGGGATGATCGGCACACCAGCGGCCACCGCAGCATGGAAGGCGCCGGTTTTGAACGGCAACAGGCCACGACCACGGCTGCGCGTGCCTTCCGGGAACATCCAGAAGGAGATTTTCTTTTTGTTGAACTGCGCCACCAGCTCACCGATGGTACCGTGTGCTTTGGCGCGGTTGTCGCGATCAATCAACAGATTGCCGGTTAACCAGTAAAGCTGGCCAAAGAACGGGATCCACAGCAGGCTCTTTTTACCCACGGTGACCGTGGTGGGCTGCACGATCTTCGCTGCGGTGATCATGTCGTAGTTGTTCTGATGGTTAGCGATATAAATCGCGTTGCCGTAACTCTCCGCATCGGCCGGTTTACGCAACTCCACTTTGACGCCAAACACGGTCGACAGGCGACCGAGCATATGACCAAAAGTCGCGACGTGACGCGGATTACGCGGTGAAAACAGACACCAGATACTGCCGAAGATACAGACCAAAATCGAATAAACGATAACAATAATCGTACGTAAAATTAGTAACATAGCTTCCTCAAAGTTGGCATTCCATCGCCTGGTCAGTATTATTCTTCGCTACTCGCGTCACTCTTTGGGCGCGCAGGCGCATTCACTTCCACGCTATCAATACGCTGCAAGCCACGCGACACACTACCGCGACGGCCACGATCGGCACGCACCTTCTGTAGGTCTTCATCACGCATAATTAACTTGCGCTTGCCAACATGGATGGTGATGGAACTGCCCGGTGGCAGAATCAGCAACCATTGCAGTTTATCCAGGCCCGCTGCGGCATCTGCGGATGGAATCGAGATGATTTTATTGCCTTTGCCTTTCGACATTTGTGGCAGATCGCCCACCGGGAACATCAACATACGGCCAGCCTGGGTAATCGCCAGCAGCATGTCATCGCCCGAATGCACCGCCATTGGCGTCATCACTTTGGCGTTATCTGGCAACGTCAGCAGCGCTTTACCCGCACGGTTACGTGAAATCAAATCCGCGAAGGTGCAGATAAAGCCGTAACCGGCATCCGAAGCCATCAGCAGTTTTTGATCGTCTGGCTCCATCAACACCTGTTCAAATGCCGCGCCCGGTGGTGGCGTGAGCTTACCGGTTAACGGCTCGCCCTGCCCGCGTGCGGATGGCAATGAAGTCGGATCCAGCGTGTAGCTGCGCCCAGTGGAGTCGATAAACGCCACCGGCTGGTTACTCTTACCGCGTGCTGCGGCCAGATAGCTGTCACCGGCTTTGTAGCTCAAGCCTGCTGCATCAATATCATGGCCTTTGGCGCTGCGCACCCAGCCCATTTGTGACAGCACGATGGTCACCGGCTCGGCGCTTACCAGCTCGTTTTCGCTCAACGCCTTGGCTTCTTCACGCTCGTGCAACGGTGAACGACGATCGTCGCCATAAGTTTGGCTGTCAGCCAGCAACTCTTTCTTCAGCAGGTTACTCATCTTGCGTTCGGACGCCAGAATCGCCTGCAGCTGATCACGCTCTTTTTCCAGTTCCGCTTGCTCACCACGAATTTTCATCTCTTCCAGTTTGGCGAGATGGCGCAGTTTTAATTCCAGGATCGATTCGGCCTGGGTGTCGGTCAGCTCAAAGCGCGACATCAAGACCTGTTTAGGCTCGTCCTCAGTACGAATGATGTGGATGACTTCATCAATATTGAGGAACGCGACCAGTAAGCCTTCCAAAATATGCAGGCGACGCAATACGCGATCCAGGCGGTAATTCAGGCGTCGCGTCACCGTATCGCGACGATACACCAGCCACTCAGACAGGATTTCCAGCAGGTTTTTCACCGCCGGACGGTTATCCAGCCCGATCATATTCAGGTTAACGCGATAGCTTTTTTCCAGATCGGTGGTGGCAAACAAGTGGTTCATCACCTGCTCAAGATCAACACGATTGGAACGCGGCACGATGACCAGACGCGTTGGGTTCTCGTGATCGGATTCATCACGCAGGTCTTCCACCATCGGCAGCTTTTTGTTACGCATCTGCGCAGCAATCTGCTCCAGCACACGTGCACCGGATACCTGATGCGGCAGTGCGGTAATCACCACATCGCCATCTTCCTTTTTCCACACCGCACGCTGGCGGATCGATCCGCGACCGTTCTGGTAAATCTTACGAATTTCGTCGCGTGGCGTGATGATCTCCGCTTCTGTCGGATAATCCGGGCCTTGCACAATATCCAGCAGCTCATCAAGCGTGGTATTGGGTTTATCAATCAGACGCACGGCGGCTTCCGCCACTTCCCGCAGGTTGTGCGGAGGAATGTCAGTGGCCATGCCCACCGCGATGCCGGTGGTGCCGTTGAGCAGGATGTTCGGCAGACGCGCCGGCAACATTTTCGGCTCCTGCATGGTGCCATCAAAGTTGGGAATGTAATCGACCGTTCCCTGACCCAGTTCACCCAGCAGGACTTCCGCATATTTCGACAGACGCGATTCGGTGTAACGCATCGCGGCGAAGGATTTGGGGTCATCCGGTGCACCCCAGTTACCTTGCCCGTCCACCAGCGGATAACGATAGGAGAAGGGCTGCGCCATCAACACCATCGCTTCATAGCAGGCGCTGTCGCCGTGCGGATGGTATTTACCTAATACGTCACCCACAGTACGCGCCGATTTCTTGAATTTGGCACTCGCGTTGAGGCCCAACTCTGACATCGCATACACGATACGGCGCTGCACTGGCTTGAGGCCATCACCGATATACGGCAGTGCGCGGTCCATGATCACGTACATGGAGTAATTCAGGTACGCGTTTTCCGTAAACTTGTGCAGGGCAAGACGCTCTGCACCATCCTGCGTCAATTCGCTCATTAAGCTCGCATCCTCACTTCGTGGCCCGCAACGGCGGGACATCCGGCGGTCATTTGGCGAGGATAGTACCTTATTCGTGCGAGTTAGTCACAGGGAAGCCAGTGGTGGAGAAGAGAAACCTGTGAGTTTAAATAACGTGACATTGGTTAGAAAAATAAAAAGGAATGAGAGCAGCATCACAATTAATATCCGTAATAAATTGTGAGCAGGATCGCAATTAAATATCTCACATGAGAAGCGTATTAATACTGTCCGCATCCATGGACAACATTTAGTATTGTTGCTTACGCCATCCTTTTCTAAATTTACACTCAACAAAAAAATTTTTTGCGCTCCTGATTTCTGGCACCAAATAAATATATCGAGGAAATAATCTTAAAAACGATTAGCCAAAATAAAGGGTGACCGAATGCAAATACTGACTTCGCGACAACACCGTTTAGTCAAAATGCTGTTGCAACACGCTGCACCGCAGCCGACCAGAGCGTTAGCTTTACAACTTGGCGTGTCAGAGAAAACCATTCAACGCGATTTGCAGTGGCTGGAGAGCTGGCTAAGTGGATGGTCAATGGTGCTGGAGAAAACGCCGGGACGCGGCGTACGTCTGCGGGTTGATGACATTCAGCAACGCTTGCAGCTGGAGCAGCAGTTAAATGGCGATGAGAGCAGCGCCGATGCGCTGGGGCAAAACAGCCGCAGAGTGAAAATTGCCTCACAGCTGTTGAGCGATGCACCCCGCGCCACCTCCATCAGCAAGCTGTCAGAGCGCTATTTTATCAGCCACGCTTCGATCGTGAACGACCTGAAAGTGATCGAGGAGTGGCTGCAACCTTTGGGGCTGACCCTGCAGCGCGGGCCTGGCGGTACGCACATCGAAGGGGATGAACACACGCTGCGTCAGGCAATGGTGTCACTGATTAATGACGTGATGCAGCAAAATGTCGCCGGAACGCCGCTGCTACCGCGGCTTGACCCCGGCAGCCAGCAAGCGTTGGTGCATTATTTTGGCGATGAGGATGTGGCTTTTGTGCAGGCGCTGTTACAGCAGATGGAGCAGCAGCTGAGTTACCCACTGGGCGATGCCTGGTACCTGAATCTCTGCACGCATATTCTGATCATGATGCATCGTATGGCGCAGGGCAACGCGCTCGCCCTTGCTACCTCAACCACCGCGCAGGATCTCGACCAGCGCATCCTGATTATCGCGCAGCAGATGGTGGTACAGATTGAGCAGCGGATGTGCTGCGCGCTGCCTAAAGATGAAGTCGGATTTATTTATCAATATATCGTTTCATCCGGCATTGTGGTGGAAGAGCGTGGGGATAATGCCCCGGTGCATAATCAGTTTTCCACCGCAGAGTCCGTAAAAATAACCTGTGAATTAATTGATCGGTTTTCCGCTTTTATTCAGCAAGATTTAGCACAGGACCGGTTATTATTCGACGGACTGCTGGTACATATAAAGCCATTATTAAATCGACTCAAATATCATATTCACATTCGTAATCCCCTGCTGGAGGATATTCAGCAGGAAATGAAGGGAATATTTTCCCTGACCCAACAGGCGATGCAATTAACCGCCCGGACGCATGCCCTTTCGCCCGTGGCAGATGATGAAATCGGCTACCTCTGCGTACATTTCCAGGCAGCGCTGGAGCGGCAAATTGCCCATAAACGCATTCTGGTGGTGTGCTCCAGCGGCGTGGGGACCTCTCATCTACTGAAAAGCCGTATTTTGCGTGCCTTCCCAGACTGGGAAATTGCCGGCGTGGTCTCTGCCAGTAATCACGCGGCGTTTTGCCAGAACCAAACGGTGGATTTAGTGATTACCACGATTCATCTCGACGCCGGCGCGATTCCGGCGGTGTATGTCAGTGCATTTTTTAACGATGACGATATTCGGCGAGTGACTGACGCCATGATTGGCAGCCAGCTGCCGGACGGCGCGCCCTGCGCCTTGGCTGAACATTAATTGAATGAGGTAGCACCCATGGATATTTCCCGCATTCTCACGCCACGCCGCGTTAATCTGGCGCTGACCGCGACCACTAAAGAAGAGGTGATTAATGAACTCACCGATTTGTTGTATCAGGACGGTGCCATCACCGATCGTGCAGCCTTTATTGAAGACGTCTGGCTGCGTGAGGCCGAAGGGTCGACCGGTTTTGAAAACCACGTCGCCATTCCGCACGGCAAATCTTCTGCGGTTCTCCACACCACGCTCGCCATTGGTCGTACCCAACAGGATATCCCGTGGGAAACGCTTGATGGCAGCCAGGTGCGCTGCATCATCCTGTTCGCTGTGCGACTGGAAGATCAGAACACCACCCATATTCGCCTGTTGTCGCAGGTGGCCAGCGCGCTGGCCGATGATGAGGTGATAGCCCAATTGCTGGTGGAAAACGACCCCAGCAATATCATCCGGCTGTTTAGTCAGTACGCCGAAACCGACCTCTGTTAACACCCAACTCTCTGAGGTGACACATGAATATTGTCTGTGTAGCGGCCTGCACGGCAGGCATCGCGCATACCTATATTGCGCGCGAAAAACTGATTAAAGGGGCTCACGCGCTGGGCCACACCATCCACGTCGAAACCCAAGGCACCATTGGTACTGAAACGGCGCTGACGCGTGAAGACATTGACGCCGCTGATGTGGTGATCCTCGCCATTGACGTGAAGATCAAAGGCGAAGAACGCTTCCAGGGCAAACCCATCGCACGAGTGAAAACCGAAGTGGTGATTAAGTCACCGGTGAAATTCCTCGAAAAAGTGGCGGATTCACTGGCGCGTGCCTGAGGAGATCCACCATGAACGAGAACAAACGTCAGTATGGCCAGGAGATAAAAGGCCACTTGCTCACCGGGATTTCGTGGATGATCCCGCTGATCGTCGCCGCCGGGATCTGTATCGCGCTCGGCCAGGTGATCGGCGGCCCGGATGTTGGTAAGCATCCTGGCACTATCGCCTGGATGTTGAACCAGATCGGCGGCTGGGGCATGGGGCTGATCGTGCCGTTGATCAGTGCGGCGATCGCCTACTCAATTGCCGATCGACCCGGCTTTGCACCCGGTTTAATTGTCGGCTTTATTTGCGGCCAGATTGGTACGGGTTTTATCGGCGGTATGCTGGGCGGCTTCCTCGTCGGTTACACCGTGCTGCTGCTGCGCCGCACGATCAAGCTGCCGCAGTCGATGCAGGGGTTGATGCCGATTATGGTGCTGCCGGTGCTGAGCACCATCATCGCCGGGTTGTTGATGATGACCTTTATCGGTCAGCCGATTGTCTGGCTACAGAAGGCGCTGATTCACTTGCTGGAATCCATGCAGGGCGGATCAAAATTTGTGCTGGGCGCGGTATTGGGCGCGATGGCGACCTTTGACTTCGGCGGCCCCATCAATAAAACCATGTCGCTGTTCGCCGACGGCATGTTGGTTGATGGCATCTACGGCCCGGAAGCGGTGAAGTTTGTCGGCTCGATGATCCCACCGTTTGGTATCACGCTGTCGTATCTGCTGACACGTCATAAGTACACCAAAGCGGAAAAAGAGGCGTTGAAGGCCGCCTTCCCGATGGGCATCTGCATGATTACCGAAGGCGTGATCCCGATTGCAGCACGTGACCTGCTGCGCGTGGTCGCCAGCTGTGTGGTGGCCTCTGCCATCGCCGGGGGCCTGATCATGGTGTGGGGCGTAGAAGCGCCAGTGCCGCACGGTGGGATGTTTGTGGTGCCACTGTTCACCAAACCCCTGATGTTCTGTCTGGCACTGGGTATCGGTACGGCTGTGTGTGGCGTGATGCTGTCGCTGATGAAAAAACCTGTGACGCAGGCCGATGAAGAGTTCGATGACGTGGAAGCCCCTGGCGTCCGCGATGAAGAGATCAAATTCACACTGGAATAAGGAGCCACCATGTTTGCCATGATGAATGACCTGATTCAGGCCGCCGCCAAACAGCAGTACGCAGTCCTGGCGATCAACTGCTTTAACCTTGAAACCGCACGTGCGGCGATTCAAGCCGCAGAACAGCAGCGCGCCCCGCTGATCCTCAATGTGTATCAGGGGCACAGTACGCATTTTCCACCCGCCGTGGCCGTGCCATTAGTACAGGCGTTGGCCGGTGCCGCAACCGTGCCGGTAGCGCTGGCACTGGATCACGGCAAAGCCTTCCCGCTGATCGGCCAGGCGTTTCGCGCCGGGTTTACCGGGCTGATGATCGATGCCTCTGCCGATCCGCTGGCTGAGAACATTCGCCAGACTGCGGCAGTGGTGAAGATGGCGCACACGGCGGGTGTCTGCGTTGAAGGTGAATTAGGCCACATTGCGGATGCACCCACTTACGAGCTGGCGGATGCCTCGGTGAAGATGACGCAGGTTGCGGATGTGCTGCCGTTTATCGAGCAGACCGAGATTGATTTGCTGGCGATTTCCGTCGGCACCGCGCATGGCCTCTACCCTGCCGGAGTCAAACCGAAGATCGATTTCCAGCGTTTGCAGGAGCTGCACGCGGTCTCCACCCGCCCACTGGCGCTGCACGGCGGATCGGGCACGCCGGCCGAAGATATTCGCCGTGTCAGTCAGTATGGCGTGGCCAAAATTAACGTGGGCGCGGCGGTATTTGATGCCGGTAAAAATGCCGTAGAACAGGCGCTCAAGCAGCATCCACACGCGGAGCTGGCCGATTTGCTCGGGCTAATGGAATCCGCCTGCCGCGAGGTGGTGATTGAGTATTTGAGCTGGTCGGGATCGGCTGGCAAGGCGTAATACGCGCGTCTGGTCGCCATAAATGGCGACCCTACAGGGTAATGACTCTGCCCGTAGGGTGCGCATATATGCGCACCGGTTAAACAGGCGCACGTCATTAACGCAGTGAGACGCATCAAAATTTAAATACCACTTTTCTATATCCATCATCGGGTCGGCGCGCGCGTCGGCTCTGGTAAAACTCACGTTAAGGAAATATTAACATGTTGATTTCAATGAAAGAAATGTTGTCACCTGCTCGTGAACATCGCTTTGCTATTGGCGCATTCAACGTGGCAGACAGCTGCTTTATCCGCGCAGTGGTAGAAGAAGCCGAAGCCACTAACACCCCGGCAATCATCTCGATTCACCCAAGCGAGCTGGAGTTTGTCACCGATGAATTCTTTGGCTATGTGCGTGAACGCACGTTGAAAAGCCGCGTGCCCTTCACTATCCACCTCGACCACGGCGCATCGATTGCCCAGGTGCTGCGGGCAATCCAATGCGGCTTCACCTCCGTGATGATTGATGGCTCATTGCTGCCTTATGAAGAGAACGTGGCGCTGACCAAAGAGGTAGTGAAACTGGCGCACTCGGTGGGGGTTTCGGTGGAAGGTGAACTCGGCACCATTGGCGATACCGGTACCACGGTGGAGGGCGGCGTAAGTAAAGTGATCTACACCGAACCGGCGCAGGCAGAAGATTTTGTGCAGCGCACCGGCGTCGATACGCTGGCGGTGGCCATCGGTACCGCGCACGGTATCTATCCGAAAGACATGAAGCCAGAGTTGCAGATGCATATCCTGAAAGATATTTCGCAGCGTGTGACCATTCCACTGGTGTTGCATGGCGGTTCAGCCAACCCGGATGCAGAGATTGCCGAAGCGGTGACGCTGGGCGTGGGTAAAATCAATATCTCCAGCGATATGAAATACGCTTACTTCGCCAAACTGCGTGAGATTCTGGCGCGCGAAACCTGGTGGGATCCCAACGTGATTTACCCGGACGCGATTGCTGCCGCCAAAGCGGTGATTCGCTACAAGATGAATCTGTTTGGTGGCTTGGGGAAAGCGGGGCTGTATCGTTAAATGTCCTGGTGTGCATAAATGCGCACCCTACATTTATGGTCGCGATTTCTGGCATAGTGCTCGCCAGTTTAGCGCTTTCGGTCGCCATAAATAGCAACCCTACGACGGTCGAGCACGGTTTTTGTAGATACCGTCTTGCCAGTTACCTGGCAAGACATATTTCTGCATCGAACGGGCGGCCTGATTTCAGCACTCCATAAGCCAGCTGCAGCAGCTTTTT
>NZ_JBNBPL010000038.1:0-39971 GCF_059412425.1 Pantoea sp. CFCC18177 | reverse complement strand
CGCCTTAAGCTGCTGTTGCGAGGTGGCGTATATTACGCTTTCCTCCTTCAGAGTCAAACACTTTTTTCAGCGTTTTTCTCCGGCGGGGTGAATCACTTCACGCCCTGCTGAGCCGTCTGCGTTGCCGCTTTGCCGTCTCAGTGGTGGCGCATTATAGGGAGTTAATTCTGGCTGACAAGGGTTTATTGCAAAAAATTGACTGAGCGCTACTTTTTTATACGAACAGGCTAAAAACAGACATTTCTCGATCAATAATCAGTCAAAAGCGCCGCTTTGGCGGCACAAATCAGCGTCACCGACTTAAACAGCAATGCTATTCTGTTGGCTAAACGCCGCTCTCTTTGTTGCAGACTGAACAAATTATTAAAGAAGGACTTTCAATGATTCGCTCCGCGCGCAGTATGGCCGGCTTGCCCTGGATCGCCGCCATGGCGTTTTTCATGCAAGCCCTCGACGCCACCATCCTGAATACTGCGCTCCCTGCTATCGCCACCAGCCTTGAACGTTCCCCCCTTGCTATGCAGTCTGCCGTTATCAGCTATACGCTGACGGTGGCGATGCTGATCCCCGTCAGCGGCTGGCTGGCCGATCGCTTTGGCACGCGTAAAGTGTTCATTGTGGCGGTTTCCCTGTTTACCTTAGGCTCGCTGGCCTGCGCCCTGTCCGGCTCATTGAGCATGTTGGTTGTCTCACGCGTGATACAAGGTGTGGGTGGCGCGATGATGATGCCAGTGGCACGTCTGGCACTATTACGCGCTTATCCGCGCAGTGAATTACTGCCCGTGCTCAATTTTGTCACTATGCCGGGATTGGTGGGGCCGATTCTTGGACCGATGCTGGGTGGCTTGCTGGTGACGTACGCCAGCTGGCACTGGATATTCCTCATCAACATTCCCATTGGTATCGCGGGTATCTTCTATGCACGTAAGTTCATGCCTGATTTCACCACGCCCAAGCGCCGCTTTGATTTTGGCGGCTTCATTCTGTTTGGATTGGGCCTGGTACTGATATCTATCGGCATTGAGCTTTTCGGCGAACGCATTGTGTCGCCGTGGCAGGCTGTGCTGGTGCTGATGACCGGTGTCGCGTTACTGCTTCTTTATATAGTGCATGCGCGCCGTCACCCTGCACCACTCATTAACTTGCCGATGTTTAAAACCCGCACCTTCTCGGTGGGCATCATCGGGAATATCGCGGCTCGTCTCGGCACCGGTTGTATTCCGTTCCTGATGCCGTTGATGTTGCAGGTCGGCTTTGGCTATCCCGCGCTTATAGCGGGTTGCATGATGGGGCCGACGGCAATTGGATCGCTGCTGGCCAAATCTACCGTGACGCAAGTGTTACGTCGTTTCGGCTATCGCAAAACGTTGGTTGGCATCACCATCATCATTGGGATTTTGGTGGCCAGCTTCTCGCTGCAAACGCCTGGTGAGAGTGTATTGATGCTGCTGGCGGCTTTGTTTGTACTGGGGATGGCGATGTCGACGCAGTTCACCGCGATGAATACCATCACGTTGGCCGACTTGAATGATGAGAATGCCAGCGGCGGAAACAGCGTGCTGGCAGTGACCCAACAGGTGTCGATCAGTTTTGGGGTGGCCGTGAGCGCCGCCGTGCTGCGCTTCTGGCAGGATATTGAGAGCACCACCGTGCAACAATTCCACGCCACCTTCCTGACTATGGGAGTGATCACGGTGCTGTCTGCGTTTGCCTTCTTGATGTTGCGTCCTGGCGATGGCCGCAATCTGATTGCCAATCGCGAGAAAAAGAAGAAAACCGCTTAAACCGAACCGCGATCCACCAGCTCCGGCGTCAATACCAGCGTTTGCTGGCTGGCGTCGGGGTCACGCATGCGATGAATCAGCGTATCAATCGCCAGTTCGCCTAATTCATCTTTCGGTTGATGAATGGTGCTGAGCGGTGGCGTGAGATAACGAGCCAGTTCGATATTGTCATAACCCATCACGGCAATATCTTGCGGCACACGTAATCCCGCCTGAAATAGCGCATGGTAAACCCCCACCGCCATGGCATCGTTGCTGGTGAAGACTGCATCTGGCAGCGAATCTAATGTCAGTAACTGATTCATCGCGTTGAAACCACCCTGAAACTCGAAATCACCGTCAACCACATAACCCGGCAATACCGGCAATCCACTGCTGGCCATCGCTTTGTGGAAACCCTCCAGACGCAAACGCGCCGGGGTTTTATCTTGTGGTCCAGCAATACAGGCAATCCGCGTGTAGCCACGATCGATAAGATGCTGTGTCGCCAGTTCTCCCCCCAGCAGCGCATTGTCCTGAATAATGTCGCCACGCCCTTCAAACGGAGCCCAGTCCATCATCACCATCGGTACCGAGGGATAACGATTGAGGATCTCGGCAGAGGGAAGATGCGTTTCAGTACACATCATCAGCAAGCCATCGACGCGCTTTTGCATCAGCGTTTCGAGGCTGCGATTCATACGCTCCTCGTCACCTTCGGTATTGCACAGAATCAGGCTATAACCGCGTTCGTAGCAGCTATTCTCCACGCCGCGTACCACTTCGGAGTAGAACGGGTTACTGCTGGCTGTCAGAAGCATGCCAATGGTGCGGGTTTGATTGATCTTCAGGCTACGTGCCAGTGCCGACGGGGCGTAGTTCAGTTCACGAATCGCCTGTTCGACCTTTTCCCGCACCTGTTCGCTGACAAAGCGATTGTTATTAATGACGTGGGAAACGGTGGAGGTAGAGACGCCCGCCAGGCGGGCGACATCTTTCATGGTCGCCAAAGGCTTAACCCTGTTGTTGCAGGAAGGTATCGATCTCAGTGCGCCACGGCACTGAGGGCTGCGCACCCGGACGCGTTACCGCAATGGCGGCAGCGGCATGGGCAAAACGCACTGCATCATGCATCGCAACCCCTTCCAGACGCGCGGTAATAAAGGCACCGTTGAAGGTATCGCCAGCGGCAATGGTATCAATCGCCTGCACGCTAAAGCCCGGAATGCGTACACCCTTGCCTTGCTCACTCAGCCACACACCACGGCGACCCAAGGTGAGCAGTACCGTGTGAATTCCTTTGTCATGCAACGCCTGCGCGGCACGCGCCGCGTCTTCATCACTCTTCACCGCGATACCGGTCAAAATTTCGGCCTCGGTTTCATTCGGTGTAATGATGTCAATCAACGCCAGCAACTCATCAGACAAATGCGTTGCCGGTGCGGGATTCAAAATGACCTGCGTGGCGTTGGCACGCGCAATTTTTGCCGCTGCGAATACGCTTTCCAGCGGAGACTCCAGCTGCATCAACAGCGCTTTTGCCTGGGCAATCACCTGCTGATGACGATCTACACACTCTGGAGTGAGTGCTGCGTTGGCACCAGAATAGATGCCGATATTATTTTCACCTTCGCCATTCACGAAGATCATCGCCACACCGGTGGCTTCATCGGCAACGGTTTCAACCGGTGCCGTATCAATGCGGTCCTGCTGCAACTGCTGGCGGATACGTTCGCCGATATCATCAGCGCCAACACAGGCAATAAAAGCAATGTCAGCACCGGCACGACCGGCTGCCACAGCCTGGTTCGCCCCTTTCCCCCCAAAAGCAATCTGATACTGTTTTCCGATCACCGTTTCACCGGGACGAGGAAAATGGGTGAGGTTAAGGATGTGGTCAGCATTAATGCTGCCAAGTACCGCCAGTTTTGCGTTTGTGTTCATCGGGTTTGATCCAGAAAATTGCGCCACCGGGAAGGTGGCGCGTTGCCATGCTTTTCTTTGCTTTTTTATTTGGTAACCAGCTTCAGGTCTACTGGGTTAACCGCCTGCACTTTCTCGCCTTTCAGCACTTTATCTGCAGTATCAACGCCAATCACGCCAATTTTATCAGGCATCTGCGCGACAGTAGCGGTCAGTTTACCGGATTCTACTGCTTTCACACCGTCAGCGGTGCCGTCGAAGCCGACCACCAGCACATCGGTTTTACCTGCGGTCTGCAGTGCACGCAGTGCGCCCAGTGCCATCTCATCGTTCTGCGCAAATACCGCCTGCACGTCTGGATGCGCTTGCAGCAGGTTCTGCATCACGTTCAGACCTTTAGTACGGTCGAAGTCTGCAGGCTGGCTCGCCAGGATATTAAATTTGTGTGCATCAGCGGCCTGTTTGAAACCTTCACCACGCTCACGCGCCGCGGAAGTACCGGCAATGCCCTGCAGTTCGATGATTTTGGCGCCATCGCCCAGTTTCTTCGCGATGAAGTCACCGGCCATTTTGCCGCCGAAGCGGTTGTCAGACGCCACGTGGCTCACCACGGTACCTTGAGCAGCCACACGGTCCAGGGTGATCACCGGAATGTTCGCCTGGTTTGCCATTTTCACGGCGTTACCCACGGCATCAGAGTCCGTTGGGTTGATCAGCATCAGCTTGGTGCCGCGCACAGTCAGATCCTGCACGTTCGCCAGCTCTTTTGCCGGGTTGTTCTGTGAATCCAACACCACCAGGTTATAACCCAGTTTGTCGGCTTCTTTCTGTGCGCCATCTTTCAGTGACACAAAGAACGGATTATTCAGAGTCGATACCACCAACGCAATGGTGTCCTTTGCCATCGCGCCAGCACTGAGGGTGGCGCCAAGGATGACGGCCAATGCAGTTAACTTTTTCATTTATATAATCCTGTGTGAAGGTCAGAGTTACTTACTGCTTTTGTTATCCACCAGCACCGCCAGCAGAATGACTACGGCTTTAACAATCATTTGGTAGTAAGAAGACACACCCATCAGATTCAGGCCATTGTTCAGGAAGCCAAGGATCAGCGCACCAATCAACGTGCCCATAATGCGACCCTTACCGCCCGCCAGACTGGTTCCGCCCAATACAACGGCAGCAATCGCATCCAGTTCATAGCCAGTGCCCGCCGTCGGTTGGGCAGACGAGAGGCGCGCCACTTCAATGGTGCCGGCCAGCGCTGCCAGCAGACCGCATAATGAATAAACGATGATTTTTACGCGGTTAACGTTGATGCCTGACAGACGCGTTGCCGCTTCGTTACCACCCAACGCATAGATGTAGCGGCCCAGACGTGTGTGATGCAGCATGTACCAGGCCAGCGCGAACACCACTGCCATCAGCCATACTGGTGTTGGGATCCCCAGCGGACGCCCAATCCCGAACCAGCCAAAGAGATCAGCGTTATCACTGAAGCCGGTGTTGATCGGGCTGCCGTTGGTGTACACCATGGTGACACCGCGCAGCAGCAGCATCATGACTAAGGTGGCGATAAAAGCCTGCACCTTGCCACGTGCGACAATCACGCCGGTAATACCGCCAATCGCCGCACCCAATGCCAGCGAAGCGGCCACCGCCACCAGCGCGTTCACTTCCAGACCCACAATCGAGGCCGCGACCGCACCGGTCAGCGCCAGCAGCGACCCCACGGACAGATCGATACCCGAAGTCAAAATCACCAGCGTCATGCCAACCGCCATAATGGCGTTGACCGACGTCTGCTGCAGGATGTTGAACATATTGGCGACGGTGAAAAAGTTTGGACTTTGACTCGCCACCACGGCAATCAGCACGATCAGCGCAATCAGCGATTTCTGCTCCAGCAGCCAGGCTTTGCTGAACCAGCGACGGCTGGCGGGTAAGGTTTGGGTGCTCATACAACTAATTCCTCGCTGTGTTGCTTACCGACTGCTGCCGCCATCAGGGATTCCTGGGTAGCCTGCTCACGGGAAAATTCGCCACTCAGGTGGCCTTCATGCATCACCAGGATGCGATCGCTCATGCCCAGTACTTCCGGCATTTCCGACGACACCAAAATGATGCTTAGCCCTTCGGCTTTGAACTGGTTAATTAACTGATAAATCTCTTTTTTTGCGCCTACGTCTACACCACGGGTCGGTTCATCAAGAATCAACACGTCTGGACGCGTCATCAATCCGCGCGCAATTGCCACTTTCTGTTGGTTTCCGCCAGACAGCAGGCCAATCGGCTGCTCCATCGAAGGGGTTTTGACGTTGAACAGGCGGATAAAATCACCCACCGCTAACTGTTCTTCACTGTGTTTGAGGTTGCCCGCAGACCGGCTGAAATAGCGCAGCGCCGTCAGCGACATGTTCTCTTTCACCGACATGCCGAGTACCAGGCCATCACGCTTGCGGTCTTCTGAGATATAAACGATGCCGTTTGCCAAACCGTCCTGTGGGGATCGGGTGGTGATTTCGCGCCCGTTCAGCGTGACCTTACCGTGCGTGCGTGGCAGCGCACCGTACAGCACTTTCATCAGTTCAGTACGTCCCGCGCCCATCAGGCCGGAAATGCCCAGAATTTCGCCTTTACGTAAAGTGAAGCTGACGTCATCCACACCCGGACCGCTGAGGTGCTCCACCTTCAGGCGAACCTCCCCCGGGGCTTGATCGATATGCGGATATTGATCTTCCAGCTTACGGCCGACCATCATCTCGATCAGACTCTCTTCACTGAGATCGCTGACCGCGCGCTCGGCAATAAACTGGCCGTCACGGAATACGGTCACGTCATCGCAAATTTCGAAGATCTCTTTCATGCGGTGCGAGATATACACGATGCCGCAGCCTTGGGCTTTCAGCTCGTTGATCACGCGGAACAGCGACAAGGTCTCGGTATCGGTCAGGGCATCGGTGGGTTCATCCATAATGATGACCTGTGACTCGAAGCTCAGCACTTTGGCAATCTCAACCATTTGCTGATCGCCAATCGATAAATCGCCCACCAGCTTATGGCTATTGAAGCGTAAGTTGAGGCGATGTAATAAAGCGTCCGCCTCGGCATACATCCGTTGCCACTGGATACGGCCAAAGCGGTTAACAAATTCGCGACCGAGGAAAATATTCTCTGCCACGGTCAATTGCGGAATCAGGTTCAGTTCCTGATGGATGATACCAATGCCCGCTTCCTGCGACGCTTTCGGTCCAGAAAAAGCCACATCCTTACCCAGCCACTGCAGCGAACCGGCATCCATGCTGTAAATGCCAGTCAGCACTTTCATCATGGTGGATTTACCCGCACCGTTTTCCCCGACCAGTGCCATCACGCGGCCCGGATAAACGGCCAGCGAGGCACCATTCAGCGCTTTTACACCAGGAAACGACTTTTCAATCCCTTTGAGTTGCAATAACGGTTGCATAACGGCCTCAGAAGGTCACGCCAGCGCTCAGGATGACATTCGCATACGGAGAACACTCTCCGCTGCGAATGACCGCCTGACTACGCTGAGTCTGTTGTTTGAACTGTTCATGGCTGGTGTAACAAATGGTGATGGTATTCCCCTGGTGCTGTTGCAAGGCATCGAGCACGGCGAGCAGTGCGCTGTGAAGCTGCGGATTGTGCTGCTTGATCTCCTCCGCCATCAGGGCGCTTTCGACTTGCATCTCCTGCGTGACAACATCAACCACCTGCAAAAATTCGGGGGTTCCCGGCGTCAACGCCAGATCGATACGCTGCGGACCGGCCGGGATCGGCAAGCCTGCATCAGCAATCGTCAGCGTGTCGGTGTGCCCCAGGCGGGCAATCACATGAGAGACTTCAGCGTTTAACAAGCGACCTTTTTTCATTTCTTCCACTCCACAGCGAAACGTTTCGCTGATCGGGAGTGTATTAAATGCGCAGGGCAACTCAATGGCGATATCACGGAAATGTGATCGCCATCGAAACGTTTCGCTTGTACCGGATAAAATTTGAGTTTGGAAAAAGAAAAGAGCCGCTGAAGCGGCTCTGGAGGGTGTTATGGCAGTTTGCGAACCTGTTTAACGTCCAACTCAATGGCGTTGAAGTCTTTATCCAGTTCACCCGTCAGTTCGACCTGATCTTTCGGCGTGATGGTCTGACCATGCCAGCGCTTGTGGTCGATCTCTACTTTCATGGTGCCGCTGCTGTCGCGGAACAAATAGTCTTCATCACCGATTTGCTTATCAAGATTGCCGCGCACGGTGATCCAGCTATCGTCTTTCATCTCTTCGGCTTGTTTCACCGTCACAACGCTGGTGTTGTCAGCCTGGAATCCACCGGTGTGAACCTGGGTTTTCGGCGCATTGGGGTCCACAAACCCACCTTGTTGCGCGGCCAGAACGGGCGTGGCGGCCAACATCACAATGGCTAAGATCGCTGCACTCTTTTTCATTTTTCACCTCTTTTCCATGAATGTGCGGAAGTCAGGAGCCATTTCACCATAAGGTTCTTAACAGGATCTTAAAGAGAAAAAATAGGTGATTTGCAGCGATTTGCACTGTACAAGCGGGGTTCTGCTTCGTATAACCACCCAAGCAGAAGAGGAGAAGCGCATGCGCATTTTGTTGATTGAGGATGACACGCTGATTGGTGATGGCCTGAAAGTGGGCTTAATCAAACTCGGCTTCAGCGTGGACTGGTTCGTGTCCGGCGAAGCAGGTTATCAGGCGCTGGCGGCCGCGCCGTGGGATGCGGTGGTGTTGGATCTTTCGCTGCCGGAACGCGATGGTCTGGAGATCCTGCGTCAGTGGCGTGAGCAGGGCGCGGATGTGCCGGTACTGATCCTCACTGCGCGTGACGCCCTCGATCAACGTGTTCAGGGGTTACAGCTTGGTGCAGACGACTATCTCTGCAAACCCTTTGCCCTCAGCGAAGTCGCCGCACGTTTGCAGGCGCTGATTCGCCGCCGCCATGGACAGCTGCAGCCTGAATTGAAACACGGCAAAGTGGTGCTGGCGCCGGCCAGCCACAGCGTCTGGCTTGAGGGTGAAGCCATCAGTTTGAAAAGTCGCGAACTGGCATTGCTTGAGCTGTTTATGCGCAACCCTGGCCGCGTGCTAACGCGCAGTCAGCTGGAGGAAAAACTCTACAATTGGGATGACGATGTCTCCAGCAATGCGGTGGAAGTGCATATTCATCATCTGCGCAAAAAGCTGGGCAGTGCATTTATCCGCACCGTACATGGCGTGGGTTATATGCTTGGTGCAGCAGAATGAGCCTGTTTCTTCGGCTGGCGATCGGCTTTGTGCTGCTGATCGTGTTGTGTGGTGGTGTCGCCAGCTACAGCGCCTGGCATCAGACCCGCGACACCGTGAATGAGTTATTCGATACCCAGCAAATGCTGTTTGCTAAACGCCTGCTGGCGCTCGACCCCACCAGCTTGCACGCCGCTTCGCTACCCAAAACGAAAACCATTCTGCGCCATCATCGTGGCGATCAGGATGATGACGCGCTGGCTTTCGCCATCTTCCGTGCAGACGGTCAGCCATTGCTGAATGACGGTGAAAACGGGCGCGATTTGCAGTTTGATGATAAGCGCGACGGCTTCCGTGATGGCCGCTTACGTGGCGATAAGGACAGTTGGCGGCTGTTGTGGCTAACCTCTGAGGATAAAAGCTATCGCGTAGTCGTCGGCCAGGAGTGGGAATACCGTGACGACATGACGCGCGATCTGGCTCTGGCGAGTTTGATACCATGGCTATACGCCATGCCTTTCATGCTTCTGATGTTGCTGGTGCTGGTTTGGTTTGAACTACGTCCGCTCAAGCGCCTCACCGCATCACTCAAGCAGCGAGCCCCCGATGACGCAACACCACTCGCCGATACGCGTTTACCCAAAGAGGTGAAGCCGCTGGTCATTGCATTGAATGGGCTGTTTCGGCGCATGGCAGAGCTGGTGCAACGCGAGCGCCGTTTTACCTCTGATGCCGCACACGAGTTGCGCAGCCCGCTGGCCGCCTTGCGTGTGCAGAGCGAAGTGATTCAACTCGCCGAGGATGATGAAGTGATGCGCCAACACGCTTTACAGCAACTCGACAGCGGCATTCTGCGCGCCACGCGGCTGGTGGATCAGCTGTTAACCCTTTCCCGCGTGGAAGCTGACGATCTGCGCAGCGAATTTCAGCCGGTTGCACTGGCACCTTTGCTGCAAAATTTACTCGCCGAACATTTCCCTCAGGCTGAGGCGCAGCAGATGGATGTGCAACTGCATACCGAGGCTGAACCGGTGATGAACGGTCATCCGCTGCTGTTAAGTTTGTTGGTGCGCAATCTACTGGATAACGCGCTGCGCTATGCACCGCCGGGGAGTCGGATTCAGTTCACCCTCCAGCCGCGCGCCATCATTCTTGAAGATAATGGTCCAGGCGTTAGCGATGAACAGCTAGCCCGTCTCGGGGAACGCTTCTGGCGACCACCGGGGCAAGCGCAAACGGGGAGCGGGTTGGGCTTGTCGATAGTGAAGAATATTGCGCAGTTACACGGTATCCGCATCGCGTTTAGCCATGCCACGCCACAAGGCTTGCGCGTCACCCTGAGCTGGTGACGCGCGGTATCTTTAAATCTCGACCTGGGTGCCCAGCTCAATAACGCGGTTAGGTGGGATCTCAAACTGGTCCGGCGCACGCAGCGCATTGCGTTGCAGTGCGAGGAACAGCTTGCCGCGCAAGCGCAGATACCATGGACGATCGCCGATTATCAGCGACTCATGCGACATGAAGAACGAGGTTTCCATCATGCGGCAATTCAGGCCTTCCAGACCGCAGCGGTGGAAGATCTCCTCCACGTTAGGGGTTTCGCGCCAGCCATAACTGGCCACCACACGCCAGAACGTTGGCGAGAGCTGCTCAATGGTCACACGTCGCACGTTGTGAACGTACGGCGCATCTTCAGTACGCAACGTCAGCAGCACCACGCGCTCATGCAACACTTTGTTGTGCTTGAGGTTATGCAGCATAGCGAACGGGATCACGTTCAACGCTCGCGACATATACACCGCCGTGCCCGGCACACGCACCGGTGGAGATTTCTCCAGTGAGGCGATCATCGCTTCCAGCGAATTGCCGTGCTCATGCATGCGACGCAGCAGGCGGAAGCGCTCGCTTTTCCACGTTGTCATCACAATAAACATCATCAGCGCCAACGTCAGCGGCAACCAGCCACCGGAGAACACTTTTACCAGGTTGGCAGAGAATAGCGAGACGTCGATGCACAGCATACCGATCAGGATCAGCACCACCAGATAGCGGTTCCAGTGCCAGTTCTGAATTGCCACTGTCGAGCAGAGGATGGCGGTCAACACCATGGTGCCGGTTACCGCAATGCCGTAGGCCGCCGCCAGGTTGCTGGAATGCTCGAAACCTACAATCACGATCACCACGGAGAAGTAGAGCAGCCAGTTAATCACCGGAATGTAGATCTGGCCCGACTCCTCTTCTGAGGTATGCACAATGCGCATTGGCGGCAGATAGCCCAAACGCACCGCCTGGCGCGTTAACGAGAACACGCCAGAAATCACCGCTTGTGAAGCGATTACCGTCGCCAGCGTTGCCAGAATCAGCATCGGGATGAGCATCCAGTCCGGTGCCAGCAGGAAGAAGGGGTTTTTGATCGCCTCAGGGTTTTTCAACAACAGCGCGCCCTGACCAAAGTAGTTGAGCACCAGCGAAGGCAGCACAACAATAAACCACGCCAGACGGATCGGGAATTTACCGAAGTGACCCATATCGGCATACAGCGCTTCAACACCAGTGATGGCCAGCACTACCGCGCCCAGCGCGAAGAATGACACTGTTTTGTACTGGATAAAGAAGTGCATCGCCCAATACGGGTTCATGGCGTGAAGCACGTCAGGATTATTGATAATACTGCGCGCGCCCAGCACGGCCAGGATGATAAACCACAGCAGCATCACCGGCGCAAACAGCTTACCGACAATACCCGTACCGTGTTTTTGAATCACAAACAGCAGCGTTAGCACAGCAATCGCCAGTGGGACGATGTAGGTATCCAGACTCGGTGCGGCAATTTCCAGACCTTCAATCGCCGATAACACCGAAACCGCAGGCGTGATCACCACTTCACCGTAGAAGAAGCTGCCGCCAATCAGGCCCATAATGACGAGAATCGCCGTGGCGCGTGCGCCAGTATTGCGTCCGGCCAGAGACATTAACGTTAGGATACCGCCTTCGCCGGCGTTGTCGGCACGCATGACGTAACTGATGTATTTCAGTGACACCACTAAAATCAGCAGCCAGAAGATCAGCGACAAAAAGCCAAATACCGCTTCACGTTCCACGCCAAAGCCGAACTGGCCAGAGAGACATTCACGCAAAGTATAGAGCGGGCTGGTACCGATATCGCCATACACCACGCCAATCGCGGCGAGTGTGACTGCGCCAAGGGACTGCTTCTTATCCGAGCTCATAAGTTGTCTTTTGTTGGAGCTGATAAGGCATCTGCCTACCGCTCAGGCCATCAAAAAGCGCACAGTATGCACATATTCCCAAAAAAAACTAATCTTACAAAGTGTCACCATCACGTCAGCGACACGGTTTTTCGCCGAAATTTGGCCAAAAAAACCGCCTGAAGCAGCGAGTTGCCTCGCTTCAACCTTCTGAAACAAAAAAGCTGACGGCTATCAACGCAATCCAGCATGATAATCAGTAGAGTATTGCGCTCGCCAAAATATGTCGGCACCAGGATCAAAAGGATAATGATGTGATTATGGCTCAACCCCATCTTTTGGCAGAAAGAATTTCTCGCCTGAGTAACGCCCTGGAAAAAGGGCTGTACGAGCGACACCACGCGATTCGTCTCTGCCTGCTGGCCGCGTTAAGTGGCGAAAGCGTGTTTTTGCTCGGTCCGCCAGGCATTGCCAAGAGCCTGATTGCCCGCCGCCTGAAATATGCCTTCCAGCACGCCCGCGCCTTTGAATACCTGATGACCCGCTTTTCGACGCCTGAAGAGGTGTTTGGCCCCTTATCGATTCAGGCGCTGAAAGATGAAGGCCGCTATCAGCGATTGACCAAAGGCTACCTGCCAGATGCTGAGATTGTTTTCCTCGATGAGATCTGGAAAGCGGGCCCGGCTATTTTGAACACGCTGCTGACCGCCATCAACGAGCGCCGCTTCCGCAACGGTGACAGCGAAGAAAAAATCCCGATGCGCTTGTTGGTCACCGCCTCTAACGAACTGCCCGAAACCGACAGCGGCCTGGAAGCGTTGTATGACCGTATGCTGATCCGCCTGTGGCTGGATAACGTGCATGAGAAGCAAAACTTCCGCAGCATGCTGACCCACCAGCAGGATGAAAACGATAATCCCGTGACGGAAGCGCTGCGTATCAGCGATGAAGAGTACCATCAGTGGCAGAAAGGCATCAGTCAGGTCAGCTTGCCCGACCACGTTTTTGAACTGATTTATCAGCTGCGTCAGCAACTGGAGAATTTACCCAGCGCGCCTTACATCTCCGACCGTCGCTGGAAAAAAGCGATCCATCTGCTGCAGGCCAGTGCGTTTTACAGCGGCCGCGTGAGCATCGCCCCGATCGATCTCATCTTATTGAAGGATTGCCTGTGGCATGACGTAGCGTCGATGCAACTGCTGGATCGCGAAATTGACGCGCTGATGACCCAACACGCTTGGCAGCAGCAACCGATGTTGCATAAGCTCCAGCAAATCAAAGCTCGCCGCCTGGCGTTGCAACAGCAGCAGAGTGTGGCACAGGCATTGACGCTGGAAAAACACAGCGGCATGTTCAGCCGTAAACCGCATTACGAATTGCCCGCTTCGATTGGCGATGAACAGCTCACCTTAATGCTGCAACAACCGCTGACGCTGCATGATATGCAGGTGACACACGTCCTGATTGCGCGTGAAGCGCTGAATCAATGGTTGATGAAAGGTGGCGAAATTCGCGGCAAGTTGAATGGCATTGGCTTTGGTCAAACGCTTGATTTGCTGGTGGATGCGCATCATTGCCTGACACTGCGTGATGTCAGCCTGCAATCGACAAGACTGACCCTGCCCGGTGCCAGAAGTAGCAGTGAAATACCCCAGGAAATCGTCGAAGAGTATGACGCGCTGGATGCGCAATTACGTGCACAGCGCACGCTGTTTAGCCAGCATCAACGTTGCTTGTTTATCAGTGATGACTGGCTGGCACGCATCGAGACCAGCTTGCAGGATGTGTCAGAACAGCTGAAACAGGCGAAAAAATGATTTCACTGGAGACGCTGAGCGCGCTGCTGTCGATTGGCGAAACAGAGTTAATCGAAGAGTTGATTATCGCGCTGCTCGCGTCACCCCAACTGGCTCTGTTTTTTGAGAAATTCCCGCGTCTGAAGCAGGCAATGATGCGCGACTTGCCTCGCTGGCGCAGCGAAATCGCCGAGCAGATGAAAACCACGCCGGTGCCCGAAGCGCTGGCGCAGGAGTTTCAGCTGTTCCAGCAGATGCAGTTGCTTAGCTCGCGGGATTTCACCCAACAGCTTCCCCACATCATCTCGCAACTTAAAAGCCTGCCATCGCCGTTTATCGAAGAAGCCAGCAAACTGCTGCTGCACAATGAAAATGAGCAGCTGAGCAATGCGCAACATACCTTGTTTCTACAACGCTGGCGTCTGAGTCTGACGCTGCAAACCCTGACGCTCAACGAAACCATCCTGGAAGAGCAGCGCGAACGCCTGATGGCCGAACTGCAACAGCGAATGGCGATCAGCGGCCAACTGGCACCGATTCTGACCGATGATGACGAAGCCGCCGCCGGACGTTTATGGGACATGAGCAAAGCGCCGCTGCAGCACGGTGATTACGAGCTAATCGTGCAATATGGCGATTTTCTCGCCCAGCAGCCGGAGTTAATGAAACTGGCGCAGCAGTTGGGGCGCAGCCGTGAGGCGAAATCGGTACCTTCTCAGGATGCCCCGCAGGAAGAATTTCACCAGTGGGTACGTGAGCCAGACAACGTACCGGAAGAAGTGAGCGGCATTCATCAAAGCGATGATGTGCTGCGCCTGCTGCCGCCCGAACTGGCGGCACTGAGCATCAGTGAACTGGAGCTGGAGTTCTATCGCCGCCTGGTAGAGAAACGTCTGCTGACTTATCAGTTGCAAGGCGATGCCTGGCACGAAAAAGTCACGCTGCGTCCCGTCAGCCACCAGCAGCATGAAGAACAACCGCGTGGGCCTTTTATCGTCTGCGTCGATACCTCCGGTTCCATGGGCGGATTCAATGAACGCTGTGCGAAAGCCTTCTGCCTGGCGCTGCTGAAAGTGGCATTAGCCGATAAACGCCGCTGCTATATCATGCTGTTCGCCCATGAGGTGATCGGCTACGAACTAACGGCCGATAGCGGTATTGAGCAGGCTATCCGTTTTCTCAGCCAACGTTTTCGTGGTGGCACCGATCTCGCCGCCTGCCTCGCCGCAGTGGTGAAACGCATGGAAGGCCCCGTCTGGGACGAAGCCGATGCGGTGATCGTGTCAGACTTTATCGCCCAACGTTTACCTGATGAGACGATTAACACCATCAAACAACGTCAACGCCAGCATCAACAGCGTTTTCATGCGGTGGCGATGTCCCTCCACGGTAAGCCGGGTATTCTGCGCATCTTCGATCATATCTGGCGCTTTGATACCGGCCTGAAAAGCCGCCTGCTGCGCCGCTGGAAACGCTAATTCATCTGGCAGAAATGCTTATTTGCTATAGTGATTAATTCGCACACTGAGCATCTGGAGTATTTTGTGACTACCGCCCAACTTCCTGCACCCACCCGCACGTTGCAGCTCTCCGGTCAAAACACCGAACAAAAACGGAGCGAGTTGCTGACGTATTTCACCCAAACCTGGGATCTCTACGAAAGCCTGTTTGATTGCCTGGCTGACGATCGCGCCTTCTTCAATAAAGCCATCTCCTTGCGCCATCCACTGATCTTCTACTTTGGCCACACCGCCACTTTCTATATGAATAAGCTCATGGCGGGGCGCTATCTGGAGGATCGCGTAGACGATCGCATCGAAGCGATGATGGCGATCGGCGTGGATGAGATGAGCTGGGATGACCTCAACGACAGCCATTATGCGTGGCCAACCATTGAAGAAGTCCGCGATTATCGTGGCAAAGTGAAAAGCCTGGTGAGCGAGTTTATTCGCACGATGCCGCTGGAACTGCCTATCACCTGGGATAGCCCAGCATGGGTGATTTTGATGGGCATCGAACACGAGCGTATTCACCTGGAAACCTCCAGCGTGCTAATCCGCCAGTTGCCGATTGACTGGGTAAAACCTCAGCCACATTGGCCCGTTTGCCCGCAGGCACGACACGATCGCAGCTCGGTTCCGGCTAATTCGCTGATCGCGATGCCCGGTGGTCACGTCCAGCAGGGAAAAACGGACGACACCTACGGTTGGGATAATGAATACGGCAGCCAGGTGGTCGATCTCAAACCCTTTAAAGCCAGTAAGATGCTGGTCAGCAACGCCGAGTTTTACCGTTTTATCGCGGCGAATGGCTACAACGAGCGCCGCTGGTGGGATGACGAAGGCTGGAGCTGGCGCGAATTTTCTGGCGCGCAGATGCCAACCTTTTGGGTTGGTGATATTTCACAACCCGATCAGCTAAAACTGCGTTTGATGACTGAAGAAGTGACCATGCCATGGGATTGGCCCGCTGAAGTTAATCAACTGGAAGCCGCTGCGTTCTGTCGCTGGTTAGCGGAAGAAACCGGCAAATCAATCCAGCTACCTTGCGAAGCAGAATGGGCGCAACTGCGTGAACAAGTCAGCGGCGACCAACCTGACTGGCATGAGGCACCGGGCAATATCAATCTCGCGTACTGGGCCTCCTCCAATCCGGTGGATGGTTTTGCTCAGGGCGAATTTTACGACATCGTCGGCAATGTCTGGCAATGGACCACCACACCCACCAACGGATTTGAAGGCTTTAAGGTTCATCCGCTGTACGATGATTTCTCTACGCCGACCTTTGATGGCAAACATGCACTGATTAAAGGTGGCAGTTGGATCTCCACCGGTAACGAGGCGTTGAAATCTGCGCGCTATGCGTTCCGCCGTCATTTCTTCCAGCATGCAGGTTTCCGCTATGTGGTGTCTTCACACCAGGAAACCATGGCACTCAATCCGTATGAAACTGACAGCATGGTGTCGCAGTACCTCGATTTTCAGTACGGTCCCAGCTATTACGATGTGCCTAATTATGCCGCGGCGCTGGTGGAAAAACTGTTACCACACTGCCCGGTGCGCGGTCAGGCGTTGGATATCGGCTGCGCCACCGGCCGTGCCAGTTTTGAGCTGGCGCGCCATTTTGATGCCGTAACGGGTATGGATTATTCCGCGCGCTTCATTGATGTGGCGCTACAGCTAACATCCGGTGAAGATTTCCGCTACGTAGTGCCGGAAGAGGGGGATCTGGTGGAGTATCGTCAGGTGCGCCTGAAAGATTTCAACCTCGACAGCGAGCAGGCACAACGTATTCAGTTTGTGCAGGGTGATGCCTGTAACCTTAAACCTCAGCCGGATCGTTACGATCTGGTATTGGCGTCCAACTTGATTGATCGTCTGCGCCAACCTCAACGTTTCCTGCAAGACATTACCCCTATGATCCGTTCTGGCGGACTGCTGGTGCTCTCTTCGCCCTACACGTGGTTAGAAGAGTTTACGCCAAAAGAAAATTGGCTGGGTGGGGTCCGCGAGAACGGCGAGGCACTGACAACCTACCAGGCTCTACAGCGTTTATTGCGTGATAAGTTCGAAGAAGTGGGCACGCCACAGGATGTGCCTTTCGTTATCCGCGAGACAGCGCGTAAGTTTCAACATACTCAAGCGCAGCTAACAATCTGGCGTAAGCGTTAAAAAAAGCGTGCAGACTGCGTCACGCGCGTGGTCTGCATCTTGCCTGCACTGCTAATTTGCTGCACATTCTCCACTGTTCATAGAAGAAGAACTCAAAGAGGATGGATGATGGCGGAACAACTGCAACTGGATAACCTTGATCGCGGCATTCTCAATGCACTACTTGAGAACGCGCGCACCGCTTATGCCGAACTCGCCAAGCAGTTCAACGTCAGCCCCGGCACCATTCATGTACGCGTCGAGAAAATGCGACAAGCGGGAATTATTTTGGGCACGCGCGTGGAAATCGATCCGCGTCAGCTTGGCTTTGATGTGTGCTGCTTTATCGGCATTATTTTGAAGAGTGCGCGTGATTATCCCGCCGCCCTGAGCAAACTGGAAGCGCTGGATGAAGTCGTCGAAGCCTGGTACACCACCGGCCACTACAGCATCTTTATTAAGGTGATGTGCCGATCCATCGATGCCTTACAACAGGTGCTGATCAACAAGATCCAGACCATTGATGAAATCCAGTCCACTGAAACGCTGATCTCGTTACAAAACCCGATCATGCGCACCATTAAGCCTTAAAATCCCCTTTTATTGTGCACAACCTTATCCCAGGCGGATCACACGCGTGATGCGCCTTGTCGCCTGATGCTTTCTGGTATTAACCCTGTTTTCCACAGGTGGATCACGGCTTGATCACAGCGTACAATGCTCGCCTTTAGTGCGGGAGATCATCATGGCCGATATTACCTTAATCAGTGGAAGTACCCTTGGCAGCGCCGAATATGTTGCCGAACATCTGGAAGAAAAACTGCAGGAAGCGGGCTTCTCAACCGAGGTGCTGCATGGCCCAGAGCTGGATGAACTGCCGCAGGAAGGAATTTGGCTGATTGTCACCTCGACGCACGGTGCGGGGGAACTGCCTGACAACTTGCTTCCTTTATATGAAGCACTGCAAGAGACACAACCGGATCTGTCTGGCGTCCGATATGGCGCAGTGGGTATCGGAAATCATGAATATGATCTTTTCTGCGGCGCGATCAAGCTGCTGGAGGAGCAGTTAAACCAACTCGGTGCCACTCGCATTGGCGATCGCCTTGAGATCGACGTGCTGGAGCATGAGATTCCAGAAGATCCGGCAGAAGTGTGGGTCACCACCTGGAAAACCCAGATTTAAGACGATCTCAGAGAGTGGGGGATCGGGAAAAAAGAACGATCCCCAGATTAATGCACTGTTTTATGCTTTTTTTTATGCCACTGACTGTGGATAACATAGCCTTAATCTTGCGTATAACCGGTAGTTATCCCAAGAACAACCGATGATGCTTTTTTCATCTGTGTATAAGTAGCCTGTTTGATCCCAGCTTATACGGATCAGGATCACCGATCATTAACAGCAAGTGATCCTCTCTAATTCTCTGTAAAAAATAGGCTTTTCTGGGTTATCAACAGCCCGGTGCGATCCTAATAAGAGATCTAACAGAGAGATCATATAAAAGAATAAAGATCCTTTCTTTTAAACCGCAGGATCCCGCGGCTTTCGCAGCAGACAGAATTTCAGTAGAATCCACCGCCCAGGGCAACGATCCCTGTCCGAACACTAACGAGGACCCACTTCATGTTTTATCCAGAACCCTTTGACGTCATCGTAATCGGTGGTGGTCATGCGGGCACAGAAGCCGCGATGGCCGCTGCCCGAATGGGTCAGCAAACGCTGTTACTCACCCATAACATTGATACGCTTGGACAAATGTCCTGCAACCCAGCGATCGGTGGTATCGGAAAGGGACATCTGGTGAAGGAAGTGGATGCCTTAGGCGGTTTGATGGCCACAGCAATTGACCAGGCCGGCATCCAGTTTAGGATACTAAACGCGAGCAAAGGTCCTGCGGTACGTGCTACACGTGCTCAGGCAGACCGCGTGCTGTATCGTCAGGCCGTTCGTACGGCACTGGAAAACCAACCGAACCTGATGATCTTCCAGCAAGCGGTTGATGATCTGATCGTCGAGAACGATCGGGTGGTCGGTGCTGTGACGCAAATGGGATTAAAATTCCGGGCGAAGAGCGTGGTGCTGACTGTCGGAACATTCCTCGACGGCAAAATTCATATTGGTCTGGATAATTACAGCGGTGGCCGTGCAGGCGACCCGCCATCCATCCCATTGGCTAAACGTCTGCGTGCATTACCGCTGCGTGTTAATCGCCTGAAAACCGGTACGCCACCGCGTATTGACGCGCGTACTATCGATTTTTCCGTGCTGACCCCTCAGCATGGTGATACACCGATGCCGGTGTTCTCGTTTATGGGCAACGTTTCTCAGCATCCACAGCAAGTGCCATGCTGGATCACCTACACCAACGAACAGACCCATGATGTGATCCGCAATAACCTCGATCGTAGCCCGATGTATGCAGGGATCATCGAAGGGATCGGCCCACGTTACTGCCCATCGATCGAAGACAAAGTGATGCGCTTTGCCGATCGTAACGCCCATCAGATCTTCCTTGAGCCGGAAGGCCTGACCAGCAACGAAATCTATCCGAACGGTATCTCAACCAGCCTGCCATTTGATGTGCAGATGCAGATCGTCCGCTCGATGAAAGGGTTGGAGAATGCGAAGATCGTGCGCCCTGGCTATGCCATTGAGTACGATTTCTTCGATCCGCGTGATTTGAAGCCGACGCTGGAAAGCAAATTTATTCACGGCCTGTTCTTTGCCGGTCAAATCAACGGCACGACCGGATATGAAGAGGCCGCAGCGCAAGGTCTGCTGGCGGGCTTGAACGCCGCACGTGCATCAGCAGACAAAGAGGGCTGGGCACCACGCCGCGATCAGGCTTACCTCGGCGTGTTGGTCGACGACCTTTGCACCTTAGGTACCAAAGAGCCGTACCGCATGTTCACCTCGCGCGCGGAATACCGCTTGATGCTGCGCGAAGATAACGCCGACCTGCGCCTGACCGAAGCGGGTCGTGAGCTGGGCTTAGTTGATGATGTTCGTTGGGCACGCTTCAACCAGAAGCTGGAGACGATTGAACAAGAACGCCAGCGACTGCGCGATCTGTGGGTGCACCCAAAATCTGAGAACGTGGCTGAAGTGAATACGGTGATCAGCGCGCCACTGACCAAAGAGGCCAGCGGTGAAGACCTGCTTCGTCGTCCGGAAATGACCTACGATGTACTGATGACGTTACCGAGCTACGGCCCGGCGCTGACCGACGTTCAGGCGGCAGAGCAGGTTGAGATTCAGGTGAAGTACGAAGGCTATATTGCGCGTCAGCAGGAAGAGATCGATCGCCAGCAGCGCAATGAAAACACCTTGCTGCCAGTCGATCTCGATTATCGCCAGGTCAATGGCCTGTCGAATGAAGTGATCGCGAAACTGAACGATCATAAGCCAACCTCAATTGGTCAGGCTTCGCGCATTTCGGGCATCACGCCAGCGGCCATCTCCATTCTGCTTATCTACCTGAAAAAACAGGGCCTGCTGCGTAAAAGCGCCTGACAGACTTCGGGGCGAGATGACTCGCCCCCGTTAATGGAATTATCCTTGTGATTAACAAACTCTCCCAGCTGCTTGCTGCAGCAAACATTTCCCTTACCGATCAACAAAAACAGCAGCTGGTTGGCTATGTTGAATTGCTGCATAAGTGGAACAAAGCCTACAACCTGACATCGGTGCGCGACCCGCAGCAGATGCTGGTGCGCCATATTCTCGACAGCGTGGTGGTCGAACCGCATTTGCAGGGTGAGCGCTTTATTGATGTGGGAACGGGGCCAGGATTACCGGGCATTCCTTTGGCCATTGTGCGTCCGCAAGCGCATTTCACCTTACTGGATAGCTTAGGCAAGCGAATCCGTTTCCTGCGTCAGGTGCAGCATGAGTTAGGGCTTACTAACATCACCCCTGTACAGAGCCGTGTGGAGGAGTTCCCCGCTGAGCCACCGTTTGATGGCGTGATCAGCAGGGCGTTTGCTTCGCTGGAAGATATGTTGACCTGGTGTCACCATCTGCCAGGCCCTTCAGGTTGTTTCTACGCGCTGAAGGGTGTGCGTCCTGATGATGAAATAGCGGCCTTACCTGCGGGCTTTACGGTCGAGAAAATCGAGTCGCTGCGCGTACCTGAACTGGATGGTGAACGCCATCTGGTGGTGATTAAACGCCAATAGCCTTAAAAAGGGTGCGGATTTAAGACAATCAGTACCCTTTGTCTTCGAAAACCCGCTGAATAAAAAAACAGCATTTAAACACTTTCAGTCAAAAGCTTTTATTCGGTAGGGCAGGGGATAGCCGTTAACATCCGCCACGGAAATTATCTGAAAAAGCTTGTTACATTTAACGAATAATTCACATTTCATTATCAGATAGATCACTTTATTGCCTGTATTTACCTGGCCAAATAGTCACGCGTGAAAATATAACTCTGCAATAAATCGGCGTGCGTAATATCAGTTTTACGTTTTTATTGCGGCCTATGATGTCAATAGAGTGTTTTTATCGTAAATCATAGCGTGATGTTGGATGGATTATTCTATCTTTATGAATTAGAACAATATTGACTGGCTTTGAAATCTTAAAATTCACGTTTAATACAAATTAAACCGCTGGTGTGTTGCTTATAATGTGATCTAAAGCACGCTTTAAAAGCAAGCAATCACGGCAATTTCAGACTTTTGGCCGAGTCATCGCGGAAGGTGATGTTTTGAAAAATAGCCCTCCAGAAAGAAATTTAAATAATTGTTCACCTTTTCGCTACTTACCGATTGAAATCGCAGGTGGCGCCCGTATAATTTGCACGGCTTTTGCTGCTTGACTCAAATGAGTAAAGGCAGTCTTATACGACACGCGACATACCCCGTTCGGGGCAGGAGAGTTCAACGCCATGTCAGTGTCACTTTACAGTGTGAAATTAGCCCGGACCGTGCTGGTCATCCAGCTGGTGACTTTTGTCATTATCGGCGCACTCTTTACTCTGAAAGATGTCACCTGGGGCGCCTCCGCCATCGCGGGTGGAGCGGCAGCCTGGCTGCCGAATGTGTTGTTTATGTTTTTAGCCTGGCGCCTGCAGGATCAAACGCCTGCCAAAGGTCGTGTGGCCTGGAGCTTCGCCCTTGGTGAAGTGTTGAAGGTGTTCACGACGGTCATTCTTCTCATGGTGGCGTTAGGTGTGTTTGGAGCGGTCTTCTGGCCACTCGCAATCACTTGGTTATCGGTGCTGGTGGTGCAGATCGTCGCGCCGGCTGTAATTAACAACAAAGGGTAAGAGGCATCATGGCTGCTGGAGAAATCTCTACTCCGCAAGAATACATAGGTCACCACCTGAATAACCTTCAGTTGGACCTGCGTACTTTCGAGTTGGTGAATCCGCACGACGCTCCTGCGACGTTCTGGGTATTAAATATCGATTCCATGTTTTTCTCTGTGGTACTGGGACTGATTTTCCTGGTGTTGTTCCGTAAAGTGGCAAAAAGCGCCACCAGCGGTGTTCCAGGGAAATTACAAGCGGCTATCGAGCTGGTTGTCGGTTTCGTTGATAACAACGTGCGCGACATGTACCACGGCAAAAGCAAACTTATCGCCCCGCTGGCTCTGACGATTTTTGTCTGGGTCTTCCTGATGAACTTCATGGATCTGCTGCCTATCGACCTGCTGCCGTTTATCGGTGAGCACTATTTAGGCCTGCCAGCGCTGCGCGTTGTGCCGTCTGCAGATGTGAACATCACGCTGTCTATGGCGTTGGGCGTCTTTATTTTGATTCTGTTCTACAGCATCAAAATGAAAGGCATTGGCGGCTTCACCAAAGAACTGACGCTGCAGCCTTTTAATCACCCGATCTTCATCCCAATCAACCTGATTCTCGAAGGTGTTAGCCTGCTGTCTAAACCGGTTTCACTCGGTCTGCGACTGTTCGGCAACATGTATGCGGGTGAGCTGATCTTTATCCTGATTGCCGGCTTGCTGCCGTGGTGGTCGCAGTGGGTGTTGAATGTGCCATGGGCCATTTTCCACATCCTGATCATTTCGCTGCAGGCTTTCATTTTCATGGTCCTCACGATTGTCTATCTGTCGATGGCATCTGAAGAACATTGATTTTTTTATCTCAACACTAAGCTTTTAACTGAAACAAACTGGAGACTGTCATGGAAAACCTGAATATGGATCTGCTGTACATGGCTGCCGCTGTGATGATGGGCCTGGCGGCAATCGGTGCTGCGATCGGTATCGGCATCCTCGGGGGCAAATTCCTGGAAGGCGCAGCGCGTCAGCCGGATCTGATTCCTCTGCTGCGTACGCAGTTCTTTGTTGTAATGGGTCTGGTGGATGCAATCCCAATGATCGCTGTAGGTCTGGGTCTCTACGTGATGTTTGCGGTCGCCTAAACCTGGTAGCCTTGTTCACTCATGGCACCCGGTGTGATGAGGAACGGATTCTGCCGTCTATCGCCGATAGCGGCAGAGCAAGTTAACTTAATAAGAGGCATTGTGCTGTGAACATTAATGCAACAATCCTCGGCCAGGCCATCGCGTTCATTCTGTTTGTCGCGTTCTGCATGAAGTACGTATGGCCGCCGATTATGGCTGCCATCGAAAAGCGCCAGAAAGAAATTGCTGAAGGCCTTGCTTCTGCTGAGCGCGCGAAGAAAGATTTAGATCTCGCGCAGGCCAATGCGACCGACCAGCTGAAGAAAGCGAAAGAAGACGCTCAAGTCATTATCGAGCAGGCGAACAAACGCCGTGCCCAGATTCTGGACGAAGCGAAAACCGAAGCTGAGACTGAACGTAACCGCATCGTGGCACAAGCGCAGGCAGAAATTGATGCCGAGCGTTCACGTGCCCGTGAAGAGCTGCGTAAGCAAGTCGCGTTGCTGGCATTAGCTGGCGCCGAGAAAATCATCGAACGTTCCGTGGATGAAGCTGCTAACAGCGACATCGTTGATAAACTGGTCGCTGAACTGTAAGGAGGGAGGGGCTGATGTCTGATCTGATTACTGTAGCTCGCCCCTACGCCAAAGCAGCTTTTGACTTTGCTGTTGAGCATCAAAGTATCGATCGCTGGCAGACTATGCTGGCGTTTGCCGCAGAAGTGGCTCGCAACGAACAGATGGCAGATCTTCTTTCCGGTGCAATCGCGCCGGAAGCTTTGTCTGCATCTTTCAATGCAGTGTGTGGCGATCAACTTGATGAACCCGCTCAGAACCTGATTAAGGTGATGGCGGAAAACGGACGTTTGACAGCACTTCCAGCGGTACTGGAACAGTACATTCAACTGCGCGACGCTTATGAAGCGACCGCCGAAGTTGATGTGATTTCTGCCAGTACCCTGAGTGACAGCCAGCTGACGAAAATCAGCGCCGCGATGGAAAAACGTCTGTCACGCAAAGTTAAGCTGAATTGCAAAATTGACAAGTCTGTAATGGCAGGTGTGGTTATCCGTGCGGGTGACCTGGTCATTGATGGTAGCGTACGCGGCCGTCTTGATCGTCTGGCAGACGTCTTGCAGTCTTAAGGGGACTGGAGCATATGCAACTGAATTCCACCGAAATCAGCGAACTGATCAAGCAGCGCATTGCTCAGTTCAATGTAGTGAGCGAAGCTCACAACGAAGGTACTATTGTTTCTGTAAGTGACGGTATCATCCGCGTACACGGCCTGGCCGATGTGATGCAGGGTGAGATGATTGCCCTGCCGGGTAACCGTTACGCTATCGCACTGAACCTCGAGCGTGACTCGGTTGGTGCAGTAGTGATGGGCCCGTACGCTGACCTCGCCGAAGGCATGAAGGTTAAATGTACTGGCCGTATTCTTGAAGTTCCAGTTGGCCGTGGCCTGCTGGGCCGTGTGGTGAACACCCTGGGTGCACCGATCGACGGTAAAGGCGCAATCGACAACGACGGCTTCTCGCCTGTTGAAGTGATTGCACCGGGCGTTATCGACCGTCAGTCAGTAGACCAGCCTGTTCAGACCGGTTACAAATCTGTCGATGCGATGATTCCAATCGGCCGTGGCCAGCGTGAGCTGATCATCGGTGACCGTCAGACCGGTAAAACCGCTATGGCAATCGACGCCATCATCAACCAGCGCGATTCCGGCATCAAGTGTGTCTACGTTGCGATTGGTCAGAAAGCGTCAACCATTTCTAACGTGGTACGTAAGCTGGAAGAGCACGGTGCGCTGTCTAACACCATCGTGGTTGTTGCTTCTGCTTCTGAATCCGCTGCACTGCAATACCTGGCGCCATACGCCGGTTGCGCAATGGGTGAATACTTCCGTGACCGCGGTGAAGATGCACTGATCGTGTACGATGACCTGTCTAAGCAGGCTGTTGCTTACCGTCAGATTTCTCTGCTGCTGCGCCGCCCACCAGGCCGTGAAGCATTCCCAGGCGACGTGTTCTATCTCCACTCTCGTCTGCTGGAGCGTGCATCACGCGTGAGCGCTGACTACGTTGAGCGTTTCACTAACGGTGCGGTGAAAGGCCAGACCGGTTCTCTGACCGCATTGCCGATCATTGAAACCCAGGCGGGTGACGTTTCTGCGTTCGTTCCGACTAACGTAATCTCGATTACCGATGGTCAGATCTTCCTGGAATCAAACCTGTTCAACTCCGGTATTCGTCCGGCCGTTAACCCGGGTATCTCTGTATCCCGTGTTGGTGGTGCTGCACAGACCAAGATTATCAAGAAACTGTCCGGTGGTATCCGTACCGCTCTGGCACAGTATCGTGAACTGGCTGCGTTCTCTCAGTTCGCATCTGATCTGGACGATGCAACGCGTAAACAGCTGAGCCACGGTCAGAAAGTGACCGAGCTGCTGAAACAGAAACAGTATGCGCCGATGTCTGTCGCGCAACAGGGTCTGGTGCTGTTTGCTGCTGAGCGCGGCTTCCTGAACGACGTTGAACTGGCGAAAATCGGTAGCTTTGAAGCCGCTCTGCTGGCGTTCGCGGATCGCGATCACGCTGAGCTGATGGCTGAAATCAACCAAGCGGGCAACTTTAATAACGAAATCGAAGAGAAGCTGAAAGGCCTCCTCGAAACGTTTAAAGCAACCCAGTCCTGGTAATGTCTGGCGGCTTGTCTGAAAAGGCAGGCCGCAAGGCTTTGAGGAGAAGCTAATGGCCGGTGCAAAAGAAATACGTACCAAGATTGGAAGCGTAAAAAATACGCAGAAGATCACCAAAGCGATGGAAATGGTCGCCGCCTCCAAAATGCGTAAAACGCAGGAACGCATGGCGGCCAGCCGTCCGTATGCAGATACTATGCGCAAAGTGATTGGTCACCTTGCGTTGGGTAATCTGGAATACAAGCACCCTTACCTGGATGAGCGTGACGTTAAGCGCGTCGGCTACCTGGTCGTTTCGACTGACCGCGGGCTTTGTGGTGGTTTGAACATTAACCTGTTCAAAAAATTGCTGGCAGATATGAAGAGCTGGACGGATAAAGGTGTACAGAGCGATCTGGCCATTATCGGTTCTAAAGGCAATTCATTCTTCGGCTCTGTCGGTGGCAACATCGTGGCTCAGGTCACCGGAATGGGCGATAAGCCTGCACTGTCTGATCTTATCGGCCCAGTAAAAGTGATGTTGCAGGCCTATGATGAAGGTCGCATCGACAAGCTGTATATCGTCGGCAACAAGTTTAATAACACCATGTCTCAGACTCCGACCATTACCCAACTGCTGCCGTTACCGCCAGCGGAAGGTGAAGAAGAGATGAAGGCGAAGACCTGGGATTACCTGTACGAACCCGATCCGAAAGCGCTGCTGGATACTCTGCTGCGCCGTTATGTCGAATCGCAGGTTTATCAGGGTGTGGTGGAAAACCTGGCCAGTGAGCAGGCCGCACGTATGGTGGCAATGAAAGCTGCAACCGATAACGGCGGAAACCTGATCAAAGAGCTGCAGTTGGTTTACAACAAAGCTCGTCAGGCCAGCATCACCCAGGAACTTACCGAGATCGTCTCGGGAGCCTCCGCGGTTTAACCAGGCATATATCCTGTCGCGCGAGCGCGGCCGGATATTCTCGTATTAGGTAGAGGATTCAAGATGGCAGCTGGAAAGATTGTCCAGATTATCGGCGCCGTAGTTGACGTCGAATTCCCTCAGGACGCAGTACCGCAGGTATATAGCGCTCTTGAGGTTCAAAATGGTGACGCTCGTCTGGTGCTGGAAGTTCAGCAGCAGCTGGGTGGTGGCGTGGTGCGTACCATCGCCATGGGTACTTCTGATGGCCTGAAGCGCGGCCTGCAAGTAACCGACCTGAAAAAACCGATCCAGGTACCGGTTGGTAAAGCAACCCTCGGCCGTATCATGAACGTATTGGGTGAACCAATCGACATGAAAGGCGACCTGCAGAATGAAGACGGCACCACTGTAGAGGTTTCCTCTATTCACCGTGCTGCGCCTTCTTATGAAGATCAGTCTAACTCGCAAGAGCTGCTGGAAACCGGCATCAAGGTTATCGACCTGATGTGTCCGTTCGCTAAGGGCGGTAAAGTCGGTCTGTTCGGTGGTGCGGGTGTAGGTAAAACCGTAAACATGATGGAGCTGATCCGTAACATCGCGGCTGAGCACTCAGGTTATTCGGTATTTGCTGGTGTGGGTGAGCGTACTCGTGAGGGTAACGACTTCTACCACGAAATGACCGACTCCAACGTTATCGATAAAGTAGCGCTGGTGTATGGCCAGATGAACGAGCCGCCGGGTAACCGTCTGCGCGTAGCACTGACCGGCTTGACCATGGCGGAAAAATTCCGTGATGAAGGCCGTGACGTTCTGCTGTTCATCGACAACATCTATCGTTACACCCTGGCCGGTACTGAAGTATCAGCACTGCTGGGTCGTATGCCATCTGCGGTAGGCTACCAGCCAACGCTGGCAGAAGAGATGGGTGTGTTGCAGGAGCGTATTACCTCCACTAAGACCGGTTCAATCACCTCTGTACAGGCCGTTTACGTTCCTGCGGATGACTTGACTGACCCGTCACCAGCAACCACCTTTGCTCACCTGGACTCAACCGTTACGCTGAGCCGTCAGATCGCCTCTCTGGGTATCTACCCAGCCGTTGACCCGCTGGATTCAACCAGCCGTCAGCTGGATCCACTGATCGTGGGTCAGGAGCACTATGATGTTGCGCGTGGCGTGCAGTCTCTGCTGCAGCGTTACCAGGAACTGAAAGACATCATCGCCATCCTGGGTATGGACGAGCTGTCTGAAGAAGACAAACTGTTGGTGGCACGTGCGCGTAAGATTCAGCGCTTCCTGTCTCAGCCGTTCTTCGTTGCTGAAGTCTTCACCGGTTCTCCAGGTAAGTACGTGACCCTGAAAGACACTATCCGTGGCTTCAAAGGCATCATGGAAGGCGAATTCGACCACCTGCCAGAGCAGGCGTTCTATATGGTCGGCGCTATCGACGAAGCTGTAGAAAAAGCGAAGAAACTGTAATAACGGTTTCCCAGGAGGAAGAGTATGGCTATGACTTATCATCTGGACGTTGTCAGCGCGGAGCAGCAAATGTTCTCCGGTCTGGTAGAGCGTATCCAGGTGTCAGGTAGCGAAGGTGAGCTGGGTATTTACCCTGGCCACGCCCCGCTGCTGACAGCCATCAAGCCTGGTATGATTCGCATCGTGAAACAGCACGGCGAAGAGGAGTATATCTACCTCTCTGGCGGCGTGCTGGAAGTACAGCCGGGTAGCACGACCGTTCTGGCCGACACTGCGATTCGCGGTGAAGACCTTGACGAAGCGCGCGCGCTGGAAGCGAAACGTAAAGCAGAAGAGCACATGAACAGCAGCCACGGCGACGTGGACTATGCTCAGGCTTCTGCGGAACTGGCGAAAGCTATCGCAAAACTGCGTGTCATCGAGCTGACCAAAAAAGCGATGTAATCAGGCTTTATGCGTCACGAAATGCCGGCCCATTGGGCTGGCATTTTTTTTGCCCGCTGCGCCGCACGACAAATTGCACTGAGTAAGTTTCGGCTCGGGCATTTAACCCCACTAAAGTCGTGTAACAGCGTTGCCGGATTGCCCTTTATGGCGGCCACCCGCACGGTCTCGCCCCTTTCATCTTTATCCGCTAATTTCGCCCCGAGAAAAATGTAGTAATCTCAGAGGTAAACCTTACACTTTCGAAAGATAAATTGAGTCTGGATAGTTATGTCTACAAGCGCAATGAGTGTGGTGATCCTGGCCGCTGGCAAAGGCACCCGAATGTATTCCGATCTGCCAAAAGTGTTGCATACCCTGGCAGGTAAACCGATGGTTCAGCACGTGATCGATGCAGCAACCGGCCTTGGCGCTCAGCATGTGCATCTGGTCTATGGCCACGGTGGCGATCTGCTACAAGAGAAGCTGGCACACAACAGCCTGAACTGGGTACTGCAGGCAGAGCAACTCGGTACGGGCCATGCGATGCAGCAGGCGGCACCGTTCTTTGCCGATGACGAAGATATCCTGATGCTGTATGGCGATGTGCCGCTGATCTCCCAGCCGACATTGCAGCGCCTGCGCGAGGCTAAGCCGGAAGGCGGCATTGGTCTGCTGACGGTGGTGCTGGATAATCCAACCGGCTATGGCCGCATCGTGCGTGAAAACGGCACCGTCACCGGAATTATCGAGCAGAAAGATGCCTCAGCCGAGCAGCTTAAAATCCCTGAGATCAACACCGGCATCCTGATTGCCAATGGCGGGGATCTCAAGCGCTGGTTGGCCAAGCTCGATAACAATAATGCGCAGGGTGAATTCTACATCACCGATATCATTGCGATGGCGCACCATGAAGGTCGCGTGATCAATGCCGTCCATCCGGCTCGTATCAGTGAAACCGATGGCGTGAACAACCGCCTGCAACTGGCGACGCTGGAACGCGCCTACCAAAACGAGCAGGCAGAAAAACTGCTGCTGGCGGGCGTGATGCTGCGCGATCCAGCTCGTTTCGATCTGCGCGGCACTCTGCAACATGGTCGTGATGTGGAGATCGATACCAACGTCATCATTGATGGCCGTGTCACGCTGGGCAACCGCGTCAAGATAGGCGCTGGGTGCATCATCAAAAACAGCACGCTCGCTGATGACTGCGAAATCAGCCCCTATTCCGTTATTGAAGATGCCACGCTGGCCGCCGCTTGTACGGTTGGACCCTTTGCGCGTCTGCGTCCCGGCAGTGAGTTGGCGGAAGAGGCACACGTCGGCAATTTCGTTGAGATGAAAAAAGCCACCCTGGGCAAAGGATCTAAAGCCGGTCATCTTTCTTATCTCGGGGACGCGGAGATTGGCGCGGGCGTGAACATCGGTGCAGGCACCATTACCTGTAACTACGATGGCGCCAATAAATCGAAAACTATTATCGGTGATAACGTGTTTGTTGGCTCCGATACACAACTGGTCGCGCCGGTTACGGTCGCGGCGGGTGCCACTATTGCAGCAGGCACCACGGTCATGAAAGACGTGTTGGCTGACGATCTGGTCTATAACCGTAAAGAACAAAATCAGAAGTCTGGCTGGCAGCGTCCGGTTAAGAAGAAATAAATTTTAAGGGCTGGCAAAGATCAGCTTGTGAGAAAAAGCTACCCGAAATAATTCGAGTTTCAGGAAGGCGGCAAGTGCATGAATCCTCAGGAGCTTACTGAAGTAAGTGACTGAGGTGAATGCACGTAGCCAACGCACCTGAAATTTGAAGTATGAAGGGTAGATCCCCCACTCTCTACAAGGCTCGGGGAAAATCAGGTCAAAAAGACAACGCAATGGCCGAAAGCCATGAAGTCAGGAAATTATTATGTGTGGAATTGTTGGTGCAGTAGCGCAGCGTGACATCGCAGAAATTCTGCTGGAAGGTCTGCGTCGTCTTGAATATCGCGGTTATGACTCTGCTGGTCTGGCAGTGGTTGACCGTCAGGGCCACATGACGCGTCTGCGTCGTCTGGGTAAAGTGGCGAATCTGGCAGAAGCGGCTGAACAGCAACCGCTGATTGGCGGTACCGGTATCGCGCACACGCGTTGGGCAACACACGGCGAGCCGTCAGAAGCCAATGCGCATCCGCATATCTCTGAGCACATCATCATTGTGCATAACGGCATCATTGAGAACCATGAGCCACTGCGCGCCCAGATGATCGAACGTGGTTACAGCTTCGCTTCAGAAACCGATACCGAAGTGGTCGCGCATCTGGTGCACTGGGAGCAGAAGCAGGGCGGCACATTGCGCGAAGTGGTGTTGCGCGTTATTCCGCAACTGCGCGGTGCCTATGGCATGGTGATCATGGACAGCCGCGATCCCTCTGTGCTGGTGGCCGCCCGTTCCGGCAGCCCGCTGGTGATTGGCCGCGGCGTGGGTGAAAACTTTATCGCCTCCGATCAGCTGGCCCTGCTGCCGGTGACCCGCCGCTTTATGTATCTGGAAGAGGGCGATATCGCCGAGATTACCCGCCGCGAAGTCACCATTATCGATCGTGATGGTAAACCCGCGAAGCGCGCGGAAATCGAATCCACTGCGCAGTACGATGCCGGTGATAAAGGCGCCTATCGCCACTACATGCAGAAAGAGATCTACGAGCAGCCAAACGCGATTAAAAACACCATCACCGGTCGTTTTAATCACGGGCAAATCGATCTCAGCGAACTGGGTGCCAATGCCGAAGCGTTGCTGAGCCAGGTTGAGCACATCCAGATTATCGCCTGCGGCACCTCATATAACTCCGGGATGGTGTCACGTTACTGGTTCGAGTCGCTGGCCAACATCCCTTGCGATGTAGAGATCGCCTCTGAATTCCGCTACCGCAAATCCGCCGTGCGTAAAAACAGCCTGCTGATCACCCTGTCGCAATCGGGTGAGACGGCTGACACGCTGGCTGCCCTGCGCCTGTCGAAAGAGTTGGGTTATCTTGGCTCGCTGGCTATCTGTAACGTTGCCGGTTCTTCACTGGTGCGTGAATCGGATCTGGCGCTGATGACCAAAGCCGGTACTGAAATCGGTGTCGCCTCGACCAAAGCATTTACCACGCAGCTGGTGGTGTTGCTGATGCTGGTGGCGAAACTTGGCCGACTGCACGGCATGAAGCCGGAAACCGAGCATGAGATTGTGCATGCGCTGCAGGCATTGCCGAGCCGTATCGAGCAGATGCTGGCACAGGATAAGGTGATTGAGAGCCTGGCTGAAGGATTCTCCGACAAGCATCACGCGCTGTTCCTTGGCCGTGGCGATCAGTACCCAATCGCCATGGAAGGCGCGCTGAAGCTGAAAGAGATCTCCTATATTCATGCTGAAGCCTACGCGGCCGGAGAGCTGAAACACGGCCCGCTGGCGCTGATTGATGCCGATATGCCGGTGATCGTCGTTGCACCGAATAACGAGCTGCTGGAGAAGCTGAAATCCAACATTGAAGAGGTACGCGCACGCGGCGGTCTGCTGTATGTGTTTGCCGATCAGGATGCCGGCTTTACGGACAGTGATGGCATGAAAATTATCTCTCTGCCGCACGTTGAAGAAGTGATTGCACCGATCTTCTATACCGTTCCTTTGCAGCTGCTTTCATATCATGTTGCGCTGATCAAAGGCACCGACGTTGACCAGCCGCGTAACCTGGCGAAATCGGTTACCGTTGAATAATCAGTAAAAAGAGCGGGTCTGCAATGGGCCCGCTTGCTTTTTAAACGATGTCATATAACTGTCATATTTCGTACATTTCACTGTCATCAAACTGTCCTATTTTCCCTCCAGCAGCAATCACTGACTCCAACTAAAATGGCATTGAGCCTGATTTTTTTTAAATCCCCTGGAGGGAACATGACACTGATGCGTACATCCGTAGCCCGAATCCTCGCCGCCACCTTCGCAGTAAGCGCGGTATCTGCTTTTGCAGCCACCGATCTGACTGGCGCTGGCGGTACATTCCCGGCACCGGTTTATGCCAAGTGGGCAGCAGAATACCAGCAAGCCACCGGTAGCAAAATCAACTATCAGGGTATTGGTTCTTCAGGCGGCGTGAAGCAGATCATCGCTAAAACCGTTGATTTCGGTGCGTCTGATGCGCCGATGGCTGATGCCGATCTGGAAAAAAATGGTCTGTTCCAGTTCCCTACCGTTATCGGTGGTGTGGTGCTGGCCGTTAACATCCCAGGTGTGAAATCAGGTGAATTGACCCTCGACGGCAAAACTGTGGGTGACATCTACCTGGGTAACATCAAAAAGTGGAACGACCCGGCGATCACTAAACTGAACCCAGGTGTGAAACTGCCAGACACCAACATCAACGTGGTTCGCCGTGCTGATGGTTCAGGTACTTCTTTCGTGTTCACCAGCTACCTGTCTAAAGTTAACTCAGACTGGAACAGCAAAATTGGTAAAGGCAACACCGTTAACTGGCCAACCGGTCTGGGCGGTAAAGGTAACGATGGCGTTGCAGCCTTCGTACAGCGCCTGCCGGGTTCAATTGGCTACGTAGAATATGCGTATGCTAAGCAGAACAACCTGACTTATACCAAACTGGTTGATGCAGACGGCAAATCAGTTGCACCAAGCGAAGCCAGCTTTGCGAATGCAGCGAAAGGCGCAAACTGGAGCGAATCTTTCGCTCAAGACCTGACCTTCCAGAAAGGCAACGACGCATGGCCGATCACCTCAACCACATTCATCCTGATTTACAAAGATCAGGCGAATGCTGAGAAGGGTGCTGAAGTGCTGAAGTTCTTCGACTGGGCTTACAAAGGCGGCAGCAAAACTGCAACCTCACTGGACTACGCTGCACTGCCAGAAAGCGTGGCTAACCAGATTCGTACTGCCTGGAAAGCGAACATCAAAGACAGCGCCGGCAAAGCGATTTACAAGTAAGCGAATGACCCGGTCAGCCCACCTGGCTGACCCACCCCGATGGGCGGCATTTTATGCCGCCCTGAACTTCCTCTGAGAACCGAGAAACTTATGGCTGCCACTAAGCCGACGTTCAAAGCCCCAGGTAAACAAGGTGACATGATTTTTGGCGCGCTGGTGAAACTTTCCGCGCTTATCGTGTTGTTGTTGATGGGTGGCATTATCGTCTCCCTGATTTTCTCCTCTTGGCCAAGCATCCAGAAATTTGGTTTTTCCTTCTTATGGACCAAAACCTGGGATGCGCCAAATGAACAATTTGGTGCGCTGGTACCGATTTACGGCACCCTCGTCACCTCACTTATTGCCCTGATCATCGCTGTGCCGGTGAGCTTCGGTATTGCGCTGTTCCTGACGGAACTGGCGCCCAACTGGTTACGTCGCCCGCTGGGCACGGCAATTGAGCTGCTGGCCGCGATCCCCAGTATCGTTTACGGCATGTGGGGCCTGTTTATCTTCGCCCCGCTGTTCGCTGAGTACTTCCAGACACCGGTCGGCAACATCATGTCGAACATTCCGTTTGTGGGTGCCCTGTTCTCAGGCCCGGCATTCGGTATCGGTATCCTGGCCGCCGGCGTGATCCTCGCCATCATGATCATTCCGTACATTGCATCGGTGATGCGTGATGTGTTTGAGCAGACGCCGGTGATGATGAAAGAGTCCGCCTACGGCATTGGTTGCACTACGTGGGAAGTGATCTGGCGCATCGTGCTGCCGTTCACCAAAAACGGGGTCATCGGTGGTGTGATGCTTGGCTTAGGTCGTGCACTGGGTGAAACCATGGCCGTAACCTTTATCATCGGTAACACTTACCAGCTCGACAGCGCCTCGCTGTTTATGCCGGGCAACAGTATTACCTCCGCGCTGGCGAACGAGTTTGCAGAAGCCGAATCGGGCGTTCACGTAGCGGCACTGATGGAACTGGGTCTGATCCTGTTCGTGATTACCTTTATCGTGCTGGCGATCTCCAAACTGATGATCCTGCGTCTGGCGAAGAGTGAAGGAGCCCGTTCATGACCGCTATCGAAATGCACGCACGTGCTGAGCTGGAAGCGTCGCGTCGTAAAATGCAGGCGCGACGCAGCGCCAAGAATAAAGTTGCCCTGACGTTATCCATGCTGACCATGGCCTTCGGCCTGTTCTGGCTGATTTGGATTTTGTTCACTACCGTCACCAAAGGTATTGATGGCCTGAGCTGGTCGTTATTTACAGAATCAACGCCGCCACCGAACACCGCAGGCGGTGGTTTAGCCAACGCCCTGGCCGGCAGTGGATTACTGATTCTGTGGTCAACGGTGATTGGTACGCCGCTGGGGATCATGGCAGGCATCTATCTGGCTGAATATGGCCGCAAGCACTGGTTAGCGGAAGTGATTCGCTTCATCAACGACATCCTGTTGTCAGCGCCCTCGATTGTGGTCGGTTTGTTCGTTTACACCATCGTGGTTGCGCAGATGCAGCACTTCTCTGGCTGGGCGGGCGTAGTGGCACTGGCACTTTTGCAGATTCCAATCGTTATCCGTACGTCAGAAAACATGCTGCGTCTGGTGCCAGACAGCATGCGTGAAGCGGCTTATGCGCTGGGTACGCCAAAGTGGAAGATGATTTCCGCCATCACGCTGAAAGCCTCGGTATCCGGCATCATTACCGGTGTCCTGCTGGCCGTCGCGCGTATTGCGGGTGAAACGGCACCGCTGCTGTTTACCGCGCTGTCGAACCAGTTCTGGAGCACCGACATGATGCAGCCCATCGCGAACTTGCCGGTGACCATCTTCAAATTCGCCATGAGCCCGTTTGCCGAATGGCAAAGTCTGGCGTGGGCGGGTGTGTTGATTATCACCCTGTGCGTGCTGCTGCTGAACATTGTCGCGCGTGTTGTTTTCGCCAAGGGCAAACATTAATTCCCCGGCGCGGCTTCGGCGGCGCTGCACAAGAGAGATGAGCAATGAGTATGGCAACGACTTCTGCCGGTAAAATTCAGGTTCGCAATCTGAACTTCTATTACGGTAAGTTTCACGCTCTGAAGAACATTAACCTGGATATCGCGAAGAACCAGGTCACCGCCTTCATCGGACCGTCAGGCTGTGGTAAATCCACCCTGCTGCGCACCTTCAACAAGATGTACTCGCTCTATCCTGAGCAGCGTGCGGAAGGTGACATTCTGTTGGATGGCGACAACATTTTGGCTTCCCATCAGGATATCGCCCTGCTGCGCGCACGCGTGGGCATGGTGTTCCAGAAGCCAACACCGTTCCCGATGTCGATTTATGACAACATCGCCTTCGGTGTGCGTCTGTTTGAAAAACTGTCACGTGCCGATATGGACGAACGCGTGCAGTGGGCGCTGACCAAAGCCGCGCTGTGGAATGAAACCAAAGACAAGCTGCATCAGAGCGGTTACAGTCTCTCCGGCGGCCAGCAGCAGCGTCTGTGTATTGCACGCGGCATCGCGATTCGCCCGGAAGTGCTGTTGCTGGATGAGCCATGCTCGGCACTCGACCCGATCTCAACCGGTCGTATTGAAGAGCTGATCACTGAGCTGAAGCAGGATTACACCGTGGTGATCGTGACGCACAACATGCAGCAAGCCGCGCGTTGTTCTGACCATACCGCTTTCATGTATCTGGGTGAACTGATTGAGTTCAGCGACACCGATACACTGTTTACCAAGCCCGCACAGAAGCAGACCGAAGATTATATCACCGGTCGTTACGGCTGATTCAGGAGACGCACATGGACAATTTGAATCTGAACAAACACATCTCCGGTCAGTTCAACGCGGAGCTGGAACACATTCGCACTCAGGTGATGATCATGGGTGGCATGGTGGAGCAGCAGCTCACCGATGCCATTACCGCGATGCACAATCAGGATGGCGAGCTGGCACGTCGCGTGATCGACGGTGACCAGAAGGTCAACATGATGGAAGTGGAGATTGATGAAGCCTGCGTGCGCATCATCGCCAAACGCCAGCCTACCGCCAGCGATTTGCGCCTGGTGATGGCGATCATCAAGACCATCTCTGAGCTGGAACGTATTGGTGACGTGGCTGAAAAAATCAGCCGCACGGCGCTGGAGAAGTTCAGCCAGCAGCACCTGCCGTTGCTGGTCAGCCTGGAGTCTCTGGGCCGCCACACCGTGCAAATGCTGCACGACGTGCTGGATGCGTTTGCGCGTATGGATCTGAATGAAGCCATTAAGATCTACCGCGAAGACAAGAAAGTGGATAAAGAGTATGAAGGCATCGTGCGCCAGCTGATGACCTACATGATGGAAGATCCACGCACCATCCCCAGCGTACTGACTGCCCTGTTCTGCGCCCGTGCGATTGAGCGTATCGGCGACCGCTGCCAGAATATCTGCGAAATTATCTTCTATTTCGTGAAAGGTCAGGATTTCCGTCACGTGGGCGGCGACAAGCTGGATGAACTGCTGTCAGGCGACGACGGCAGCAACAAACCCTCTTAATTGCCGTTTCGGCTGCCTGTTGCCACTGTGGCACACAGGCAGCTATCTTCATTTCTGATTGGTCTCCGCGATTTCCTCTCTTTATACTTGGCGCACTTTTTTCTGCCAGGTGCTGTTACATGTCTTCCGCAAAACCAAAAAAAAATGCCGTCACACCGGCTAAAGCGATGCTGGCCGCCATCAGTGGCTACGCGATGGACGGATTTGATCTGCTTATTCTGGGCTTTATGTTACCGGCGATCAGCGTCTCGCTGGCGCTCGATCCTTCTCAGGCCGGTTCGCTGGTCACCTGGACACTGATTGGTGCGGTGATAGGCGGCATTGTGTTTGGCCACCTCAGCGATCGCTATGGCCGCATTCGCATCCTCACCGTCACGATTCTGATGTTCTCCGTGTTTACCGGGCTGTGTGCGGTGGCACAGGGGTACTGGGATTTACTGGCTTACCGCACGCTGGCGGGCGTGGGCTTGGGCGGTGAGTTTGGTATCGGCATGGCTTTGATTGCCGAAGCCTGGCCGAAAGAGAAGCGCAATCGCGCCTCCGCCTGGGTGGGCATTGGCTGGCAGCTCGGCGTGTTGCTGGCGGCGTTTATCACTCCGCCGCTGTTGAGCGTGATTGGCTGGCGCGGCATGTTCCTGGTGGGTTTGCTGCCTGCACTGGTGTCATTTGTGATTCGTCGCAGTATGGGCGAGCCTGAGGGCTTTACTCAACACGTAGAGAAAACCCCACAGCTGTCGTTTGCCGCGCGCATCAAACTGCTGTTTGCCGATCGCGCCACCAGTAAAGCCAGCCTCGGCATCTTTATTCTCTGCTCGGTGCAAAACTTTGGTTATTACGGCTTGATGATTTGGATGCCAAGCTATCTGTCATCCAGCTTTGGCTTCAGTCTGACCAAATCGGGTCTCTGGACAGCTGTCACCGTGGTCGGCATGACCTTTGGTATCTGGCTGTTTGGCGTGCTGGCCGATCGTTTTGCGCGCTGGAAAATTTTCCTGCTGTATCAGTTTGGTGCGGTGGCCATGGTGGTGGTGTATGCGCAACTGCGTGACCCGACGGTGATGCTGTTTACCGGGGCCATTATGGGGATGTTTGTGAATGGCATGATTGGCGGCTACGGTGCCCTGATCTCTGACACCTTCCCGCCACAGGCACGCGCCACCGCGCAGAACGTTTTGTTCAATCTGGGACGTGGTGTGGGTGGCTTTGGCCCGTTAGTCATCGGCTTGCTGGCGGCAAAAATCTCGTTTACTGCGGCCATCACGCTGCTGGCGCTGATTTATCTGCTGGATATTGTCGCCACACTGTTCCTGTTGCCGAAGAAGCAGAGTAACGAAGATTCGCTGGGCGCGATTGGTTAAAATTTGCTGGTGCGCATGAAGGTACAACCGGGCACATGGGTAACAGATCAGACCGGGCACATAGGTAACACTTTTGTGCTCAGTCGATTCGAATAATACTTTTTTCTGCCCGGTCATAATACGCCAGTANGGTACAACCGGGCACATGGGTAACAGATCAGACCGGGCACATAGGTAACACTTTTGTGCTCAGTCGATTCGAATAATACTTTTTTCTGCCCGGTCATAATACGCCAGTATTACCCTGTCGAAGAGGATGACGTCAACCCCGTCATCCACTTCCAGGAACCTCACGTACTCCCCCCGTAATGCCGAACTCAGGAACGTGCGTCCGTTCAGACACAGGTCACCTTTTTCTCCGACTTTATAAAGCCTTGCCCCCTCCGGATAGTTCACTTCAGGCACTTTTCCATCCCAACTTCGCGGTGAGGGCACCCATATTTTTGCGGGCGGTACCTGTCCATGAGCCTCATGCGGCTTCTCCCGATTGAACTCATTACGCCATCCGTTACACCACACCCGTTGTTCCGACAGCGAGCCAAACACATCATGGTGGCTCATCGCGGTCTTCATCGAGAGATGCATGCGCTCGTGACGGGCATTTTGCCCCGGACATCCCGGCGTGGTTCTTTCTGTTTTAATACCCAACTTCATCAGCCACACGCTCCA
>NZ_JBNBPL010000037.1:0-41131 GCF_059412425.1 Pantoea sp. CFCC18177 | reverse complement strand
GGAGCCCCACGCGGGGAGGCGTGGGGCAGTTCGCGGCCGACCATGGATGGTCATCCGCGAACGGTCCGTCCGGCACGACGTGGAAGTCGAAGGTACCGCTTAAGCGGCGCGAGGACGGCCCAGAGGGGGCAGTAGTGGCGGCAGAGCCCGCACAGAAAAGAAAGGCCACTTATCAATAATTTACCGATGAAACTAACGGGTTTTTTAGGATCCTTTGCAATTGCTGACTTTGCCAGCTATTGGTTGGGAAAAGCCCGAGGGGAACATCGCCGGGCAGAATAGAATATCCGTCTAACATCGTAGCCATTATCGAATGCTTTTGAGCAACCAGTGTTCGAATTCAATAAACTCACTCGATTGTGTAGGATATTCGTCGATGAGTTTTTGCATTTCGGTTTGCAGAGACTCCGGGCGATAGGCCACGCCCTGCAGGCGCACCGCAAGTGTTTCTAACGGGGCAGGATTGAGGCTATCAGTAAATATCTGGCTGCGGGTAATCACGCCGCGCTCAACATCAAAGTGGATTTCCACGCCGCCCCAAACAAAACGCTCTTGCAGCACATGTGAGAAATCCGGTGCCTGACCAAAATTCCATTCCCAACTGCTCTGACGCGCAAACTGCTCTTTAAATCCGGGCAAATCCGGCAATGCCAGTGGCGAGATGTACTCCGGTTCGCAGGTTTCCCGGTAGTAGGCAAAATAGGCAGCAATCACTTCACGGCAGATATCAGCAAAACTGATATCTGGGATGAACTCGGCCATATTGGCCACGCGAGAGCGCACAGAGGTAATGCCTTTGGCCTGAAGTTTCTTGATATCGGGATTGAGGTAATCCGCCAGCCGTGACAGGTCAGCATTCATCAAAAAGGTGCCGTGGTGGAAACCGCGATCTGGGGTTTCGCGGTAGGCAGACCCGGAAATCTTACGCATGACGCCTTCAACATCGACCACGATATCATTGCGCCCCGAGGCTTCCGCACGCAAGCCAAGCTTTTCCAGCGCTTGCAAGATGATGGCAGTTGAAACCGTTTTATCGTATTCCGGTTTGCCCGCCATAAAGGTAAAGCAGGCGTTACCCAGGTCATGAAACACGGCACCGCCGCCGCTGCTGCGTCGCGCCAGTTTGATGCCATCCTCAGCCATGCGCCGTGTGTTGCACTCTTTCCACGGATTTTGCGCGCGTCCGATGACCACGGTTTCCGCGTTCTGCCATAAAAACAGCACGCGCTGGGTGGTGGGCATTTGACGAAAGATGCATTCCTCAACCGCGAGGTTAAACCAGGGATCGTGTGAGTCAGAGATAAGTAAGCGTAAGGTGGACATCGTTCCTCCGGTTCCATGAGAAAGGGCAAGCGGGGGACAGAATACGCGTATTCAGGGGCGAAGGTAAGCAACCTGTGCTAAAGCCGTCCGGGGTCGCATGGGGGACAAGTATCAGCTCAAGTGCGGGCTTAAAAAAAGTGCGCATAAATGCGCACGCTACGGTTATCGAAATCTGTACGGTCGCCATTTATGGCGACCACGGATTACAGAATCGATTTCGCGGTCTTCACCACGTTCTCAACGGTGAAGCCGAACTCTTTGAACAGCAGCTCTGCCGGTGCAGACTCACCGAAGGTAGTCATGCCAACAATCGCGCCGTGCAGACCAGTGTATTTGAACCAGTAATCGGCGATACCGGCTTCAATGGCGACACGTGCAGCCACCGCTTTCGGCAGCACAGATTCACGGTATGCCGCGTCTTGCTTGTCGAAGGCGTCGGTAGATGGCATAGACACCACACGCACTTTACGGCCTTCGCCGGTCAGTTGCTCGTAAGCGGCGACAGCCAGCTCGACTTCTGAACCGGTCGCGATCAGGATCAGCTCTGGCGTGCCAGCGCAGTCTTTCAGCACGTAACCACCGCGTACCACGTTAGCCAGTTGCTCAGTGGTACGATCCTGCTGCGCCAGGTTCTGACGGGAGAACACCAGCACCGTTGGGCCGTCCAGGCGCTCAACTGCGTATTTCCACGCCACAGCCGACTCAACCTGATCGCACGGACGCCACAGGCTCATGTTGGGTGTCACGCGCAGGCTGGCCATCTGCTCAACCGGCTGGTGGGTTGGACCGTCCTCGCCCAGACCGATTGAGTCGTGGGTGTAGACCATGATCTGACGCACTTTCATCAGCGCAGCCATACGCGCAGCATTGCGGGCGTATTCAACAAACATCAGGAAGGTGGCGGTGTACGGCAGGAAACCACCGTGCAGGGCGATGCCGTTGGCGATAGCGGTCATACCGAATTCGCGCACGCCGTAATGGATATAGTTACCGGCAGCATCTTCATTGATCGGCTTAGAGCCAGACCACATGGTCAGGTTGCTGGGTGCCAGGTCAGCAGATCCACCCAGGTACTCTGGCAGGATCTTACCGAAGGCTTCAATAGCATTCTGAGAAGCTTTACGACTGGCGATTTTGGCTGGGTTAGCCTGCAGCTGTTCGATGAACTTCTGCGATTCACTGGCCCAATTGTCTGGCAACGCGTTATTCATACGGCGTTTGAACTCTGCAGCCAAATCCGGGTATGCCGCAGTATAAGCCGCTACTTTTTCATTCCATGCCGCTTCTCTGGCCTGACCGGCTTCTTTGGCATCCCACTGGGCATAGATATCTGAAGGAATGTCAAACGGGGCGTGGTTCCAACCCAGTTGCTTCCGGCTTAAGGCGATTTCGTCAACACCCAGCGGGGCACCGTGCGAATCATGGGTGCCCGCTTTGTTCGGCGAACCGAAACCGATGACTGTTTTGCACATCAGCAGTGAAGGTTTGTCGGTCACCGCTTTGGCTTCTTCAATTGCCTGCTTAATGGCGTCGCCATCGTGCCCGTCGACGCCACGTACCACGTGCCAGCCGTAAGACTCGAAACGCATCGCCGTGTCATCGGTGAACCAGCCATCAACGTGACCATCAATAGAAATGCCATTGTCATCATAGAAGGCCACCAGTTTGCCCAGTTTCAGGGTACCGGCGAGAGAGCACACTTCGTGTGAGATGCCTTCCATCATGCAACCGTCACCCATAAACACGTAAGTGTGGTGATCGACAATGTCATGGCCAGGGCGGTTAAACTGTGCCGCCAGTGTACGTTCAGCAATTGCGAAACCTACGGCGTTAGCGATGCCCTGACCGAGCGGGCCAGTGGTGGTCTCCACCCCCGGTGTATAGCCGTATTCCGGATGCCCTGGCGTTTTAGAATGCAACTGGCGGAAATTTTTCAGTTCAGCGATGGGCAAATCGTAGCCGGTGAGATGCAGCAGGCTATAAATCAGCATCGAACCGTGGCCATTAGACAGCACGAAGCGATCACGGTTGGCCCACTGAGGGTGAGTAGGGTTATGTTGCAAAAAATCAAGCCACAAAACTTCCGCGATATCCGCCATGCCCATCGGGGCACCCGGATGTCCTGAATTCGCTTGCTGAACGCCATCCATGCTCAATGCACGAATGGCGTTTGCTCTTTCCCGGCGTGTTGACATAAGGATTCTCCAGAGGTGGAAGTCGGCGATTATTTAGTATGTGAAACCTGTTCGTAGTAACCGATCTTCTCGACTTTGGCCGTTGAACCGCCGCCTTCAAATTCTGAAGCCAGCCAGGCGTTAACGATATTTTTCGCCAGCTCTGGACCAATCACGCGCGCGCCCATGGTCATGATCTGTGCGTTGTTGCTTTTACGGGCACGTTCGGCAGAGAAGGTGTCGTGGCATTGAGCGGCGCGCACGCCTTCAACCTTATTCGCCACAATGGCAACGCCGATACCGGTGCCGCACAGCAGGATGCCGCGCTCGAATTCATTTTTCTGAATGGCGGTGGCAAGCGCAAAAGCAACATCCGGGTACATAGGACGGTCGTTCTGCGCGTCATTGGTATAGTCCGTCACCTGAAAGTCTTTCTCTTCCAGCAGTTTCTTAATGATGTTTTTCAATTCGATAGCCGCATCATCGGCGCCAATAGCGATTGTTTTCATCGTCGTTCTCCAGCAGGTTGGGTTCCTATGCCTGAGCGTTTGTTACGTAGGCGATAAGATGTTCACTGACAGCCTGCCATAAATTCCATCATATGTTCAATGGTTGTTCATATGTTTTGAGTGCTGATTGCCCACCATAACAGGAGAGGAACGTAGTCCCAGCGCTGCTCAGCCGCTATTTTGCCGTATTCCTCCGATTTGGCAGCAAATTCAAATCTCATGAGCAGGCTCACACTTTCATCATTTGCAGTTGAGAGATGCACAATTATCCGTGTAGTGTTCATTTGTTCGCATAACGATACCAATGTACAAGAAGACCCATCGAGGACTCGAACATGTGTCATTTAAAACGTACCTCTCAGTACACCTGCACCCAGCGCCACTTTGGCAGCTGGTCAACACCAATCAAAAGCTTTAACCACGCACGTCACGGAGGTGCGTTATGAGTCAGCAAACCATGACAGCGGTTGAAAAATCCGCTATCAACAAAATCTCCTGGCGTCTGGTGCCCTTCGTGGCGCTGATGTTCTTTATCAACTTCCTTGACCGCACGGCGATTTCATTTGCTGGCCCTAACGGTATGACCCAAGACCTTGGTCTGACGGGCGTTCAGTTTGGTCTGGCATCGGGTATCTTCTTTATCGGCTACATCCTGCTGGAAGTGCCAAGCAACCTGGCGCTGCATAAGTTTGGTGCGCGTCGCTGGCTGGCACGCATCATGATCAGCTGGGGTATCGTTTCATTGCTGTTCACCTGGGTGAGCAGTGTGGAAGGGCTCTATACGTTGCGTCTGTTGCTGGGTATCGCCGAAGCGGGCTTTTTCCCAGGCGCGATTCTGTACCTGAGCATGTGGGTCCCAGGCCGTCATCGCAGCAAAATTCTGTCACTGTTCTATCTGGCGCAGCCGCTGACCGTGGTGTTCGGTGCACCGCTGGCAGCCGGATTGATCGAACAGCACGGTCTGTTTGGTCTGGACGGCTGGCGCGTGATGTTCCTGGGGGTTTCCGTCCCGGCGATTCTGATCGGTATTGCAGCGCTGTTCTGGCTGGTGGATTCCCCACGCCAGGCCAAATGGCTGACAGCCGAAGAGAAAACCTGGCTGACTAACGAACTGGATGCCGAGCACCAGCAGAAGCAGGGGCAACAGAAACACAGCCTGCGTTCAGTGATGGGTAATGGCCGTGTGTGGATGCTGTGCCTGATCTATTTCGGCTTTATCTATGGCCTGTATGCGTTGGCCTTCTTCCTGCCAACCATCATTGCTGGGTTCCAGCAGCAGTTTGGCACCACCTTTAACGTGATGCAGAAAGGCTTGATTACCGGCGTGCCATACCTCCTCGCGGCTGTGGTGATGTATTTCTGGTCAAAAGATGCCACTCGCCGCGGCTGTAAAACCTGGCACATTGCCATTCCGGCACTGGCGGGGGGGATCAGCGTGCCCCTGGCGCTGTATATGGACTCTCCGTTCACCACCATCATGGTCATTGCTATTACAGCCAGCTCAATCTTTGCTGCCTTACCGAATTTCTGGACACTGCCTACGCAGTTCCTGACGGGCGCATCCGCTGCGGCGGCGATTGCATTGATTAATACCTTAGGAAACGTGGCGGGCTTCTCCGCGGGCTATATCACCGGCGCACTGCATGACGCCACCAACAGCTACGTCTTACCGATGTTCGTGGTCGGTGGATTCATGCTGCTGTCTGCTGTCCTCATGTTGTTACTTAACCGCCGCCGTCCGCAGTCTCAGCCGACCTCTATCGCACAGGAGCACTAAAATGACTTACCTGTTTAATCAACCTTCAGCTTTTGCTGCTGAACTCATTGAAGGCTTTGTCGCCGCCAACGCCGATAAAGTTCGTCAGGTCACCGGTGGTGTGGTGCGCAGTACGCGCAGCCAGCCCAATACCGTTGCGGTGATTGTGGGCGGCGGTTCCGGTCATTATCCGGCCTTCGCCGGGTTGGTTGGACAAGGTCTGGCACATGGCGCGGCAATGGGTAACCTGTTTGCCTCGCCATCTGCCCAGCAGATTTACAACGTGGCGCGTGCGGCACATAACGGTGCGGGCGTGTTGTTGATGTTCGGAAACTATGCGGGTGACGTGTTGCACTTTGGCCAGGCTTGCGAACGCCTGCGTGCTGAAGGCATTGCCTGCGAGATTCTGGCGGTAACGGATGATATCTCCAGTGCCAGCAAAGACGAACTGGCGAAGCGCCGCGGCGTGGCCGGAGACTTATGCGTGTTCAAAGCCGCCTGTGCGGCGGCAGAAGCAGGTGATAATTTAGCCACCGTGCTGAAAAAATCACAGCATGCTAACGATCGTACCCGCACCTTTGGTGTGGCGTTCTCGGGCTGCACGCTGCCTGGTGCGTCTCATCCGCTGTTTGAAGTTGAAAAAGGGCGTATGGCGTTGGGATTAGGTATTCACGGCGAACCGGGTATCAGTGAAACCGCTGTTCCGCGTGCAGATGAACTGGCCGAAATCTTTGTCGAGCGCCTGTTGAGTGAATTGCCTGTCGATATCCAGCAAACTGAAGGTCAGCGCGTGGCGGTGATCCTGAATGGACTGGGGTCGGTGAAGTATGAAGAGCTGTTTGTGGTGTACCGCCGCGTCGCGCAATTGCTTGATGCGGCAGGATTGCAGGTGGTAGAGCCGGACGTGGGTGAGTTTGTCACCAGCTTTAATATGGCCGGTGTGTCACTGACCTTGATGTGGCTTGACGACGAGCTGGAAACACTGTGGCGCGCACCGGCTAATACGCCGGCTTACCGTAAAGGCAGCGTGTTGATTGCGGAACCGCTGAGCGCGGCAGAGTGTGAAGAAAGTAGCGAAGAAGCGTTGCCGCAGGCCTCTGTTGAGTCGCAGCAAAGCGCGCAGCGCGTGTTGCAGACATTAGAAGCCGTTGCCGACCTGTTACAACGTAACGCTGGCAAGTTGGGTGATATTGATGCGGTAGCTGGAGATGGCGACCACGGCATTGGTATGGAGCGCGGTGTTCTTGGTGCCGTAGAAAAAGCGCGTGAAGTGGCTGCGCGCGGTGCGGGTGCGGGCAGCTTGCTGTGCCGTGCTGCAGATGCCTGGGCAGATAAAGCCGGTGGTACTTCAGGTGCATTGTGGGGCGTAGCCTTGACGGCGCTGGGTACGGCAATCGGCGATCAGCAATCACCGAATGCGCAGCGCGTTGCAACGGGCGTGCGAGAAGCCAAAGAGGGCATCATGCACTTTGGTAAAGCGAAAGTCGGCGATAAGACTATGGTGGATGTGCTGGTGCCATTCAGCGACAGCCTGAATGCCTCGGTTGCTGAGGGTTCGTCACTCACTGAAGCATGGTTGGCTGCAGCGAAAATCGCGGACAAAGCAGCTCAGGATACTGCGCAACTGGTGCCAAAAATGGGCCGTGCGCGTCCTTTAGCAGAAAAAAGTGTGGGTACGCCTGATGCCGGTGCGATTTCGCTGGCGATGATCGTCAACACGGTCGGCGACCTGCTAAAAGAATACCGTGCCTCTCAGCAAGGAGCCTAATGATGTCTCAGCCTAAAATCTGGCTTGGCGTGAGCCTGAAAATGTACTTCGGCTACCAGCAAACGTTGGACTGGTGCCGCAAAGTGGCCGGATTGGCGCAGCTTCCGGCTGTCAAAAACGGCGACGTAGGCTTATTTGTTTTGCCGGCCTATCCGGCAATTCCGGCGATTGCCGAGATTTTTTCCCGCACGCCAATACGCTTCGGCGGACAGGATGTCTGTCAGGCGGAAAACGGTGCCTGGACCGGCGAAGTCAGCGCCAGCATGTTGCAGGAGTTGGGCTGTTCCCTGGCTGAAATTGGCCATGCTGAGCGCCGCCGTCATTTTCATGAAGATAAAGCGCAAATTGCGGCCAAGGTGGCGAGGTCATTGCGCCACGGTTTGACGCCGGTGCTGTGCATCGGGGAAGAGCAACAGGCTGAACCGGAGCAGGCGATTGCACTGTGCGAGCAGCAACTCGCCGAAGCGCTGGCCGATGCCACGCAGCAAGGATTACGCGGTGAAGTGTTCTTCGCCTATGAACCACAGTGGGCGATTGGTGCGCCGCAACCTGCACCTGACAGTTACATTCGTGCGGTATGCGCGGGCTTGCAGCAATTGAAAACGCCTGAAGGCATTACCTTGAAGATTATCTACGGCGGCAGTGCTGGGCCGGGGCTGATTCAACGCCTGGGGGCAGATGTGGATGGTCTGTTCCTTGGTCGCTTTGCCCATGATCCGCATGCGCTGGCGCAAATTATTGAAGAAGCCAGCGTGCTGGCAAAGGAGATCCGTTAATGAGCCGTATCGGACTCAGTACTTATGCCTTTTTCTGGCGTATGTCCAGCAAAGTGCCGCATCCCCTGACGCTGGAGCAGATGTTGCAACAGACCGCAGAGATGGATGTGTCGGTATTCCAGATTTGTGACTACCCAGCGATAGAGAGTTGGTCTGACGAACAGTTGCAGGCGCTGCGTCAGCAGGCTGATACGCTGGGTATCACGCTTGAGCTGGGCACGCGTGGGTTGGGCACGGCCCATCTGCGTCGCTATTTGCACATGGCCAACATTCTTGATGCGCGTGTGGTGCGCTCGATGTTCTATACCGCCGATCATCGTCCGTCACTGGATGAAGCAGCAGAATTAATTGGTGCGGTGTTGCCTGATTTCGCCCGCCAGCAAGTACGCCTCTGCCTTGAGACCTATGAGCAGGTGAACAGTGGCGCCATGATGTCGGTGATCAATAAGTTTCTGTCGCCGTGGCTGTGCGTCTGTCTGGACCCGGCAAACTGTGTTGCCGGACTGGAACTGCCGGAGCAGGTGGTCGCCAATACCGCAGCACGCGTTGGCAATCTGCATATCAAAGATTTCGCCTTCACCCGGCGTGATGGCTGGGTCGGCTTTACCTTTGCCGGTTGCCCGATGGGCGAAGGGCTACTGGATTACGACCGGATGATCGCCAGCGTGCGCCCGGTCGAAAGAGAGATTAACCAAATCGTCGAACACTGGTTGCCGTGGCAAGACGATGCCACGTTGACCTGCGAGCGAGAAGCCGAATGGACTCGCCGCACCGTTGAATTCTTACGTAGTAAACAAGATCAGGAGTAACACACATGAGCAATGCATTGAAAACCATCACCGTGATTGGCGCGGGCGGCAAAATGGGTATGCGTATTTCTGCCAACTTCCAGAAAAGCGATTACCAGGTGTTTTACGTTGAGAACTCACCAAAAGCACAGGAACAAGTTACCGCTCAAGGTCGCGAATTGTCTGATGCTGCCTCAGTGGTGCCTTTGAGTGACGTGGTGATTCTGGCGGTGCCAGATATCGTTTTGGGCAAAGTGTCTGAAGGCGTGGTACCGCAGATGAAGGCAGGCGCGATTCTGCTGACCCTCGACCCGGCTGCAGCCTACGCGAATCTGATTGCCCATCGTGAGGGTATTGAGTATGCGGTTGCGCATCCTTGCCATCCATCCGTGTTCCTGGAGCGCTACACCAAAGAAGAGCACGCTGATGCCTTCGGCGGCATCGCCGCTGTTCAGCACGTAGCGGCTTCTTATGAAACCGGCAGCGACGCACAGAAAGCCGAGCTCAGCAAAGTGATCAGCGTGATGTACGGCCCGGTGGAGGAAGTGCACTGGGTCACCGTGACGCAGCTGGCTTATCTGGAGCCAACGCTGGTAGAAACTGTGGCCTGTATGGTCGGTGCCTTTATGAAAGAAGCGCTGGATGAGACCGTGAAACACAGCGGTGTACCAGAAGAAGCCGCTAAAGCGATGCTGTATGGTCATATTCAGATCGCACTGGCCGTGGCCTTCCGTGCAACAAACCCGTTCTCTGATGCCTGCATGATCGCCATGGAGTACGGCCGTGAGAAGATTGTGAAGCCAGACTGGAAGCAGATCTTCGATCAGAAAGAACTGGATATCGTGATTGCCCGCATGCTGAAAATCGACGCGATCAAGCGTTAAGCGTGATGTGGTCAACGACTCGCATCGTCGCTGTCTGGCGAAGCGAGTCGTATCAATGATATAACTCCTTCCTCAAATCAAGTGTCACGATACAAGACAGGTAACGGATGGAAAAAAACACGCTTTCTCAGGACTCCGAGCTGCTGACAGAAATTGCAGTGGCTTATTATCAGGACGAAATCACCCAGGAGGAGATTGCGCGTAAGTTTGGGATTTCCCGCATTAAGGTAGGTCGCTTGCTCAAACGTGCGCGTGAAGAGGGCATCGTCGAAATTAATGTGCGCTACCATCCGGTGTTCAGTACGCGTCTTGAACAACAACTGCAAAATCGTTTCCCGCAACTGCAACGCGCATTGATCGCCCTGGATTCCCCCGATGATGAAGAACAGCGCCGTCAGGTGGCTGCGCTCGTCTCCTCGCATCTTGCCCAGTCGCTAAAAGATAACGCCATTGTCGCGGTAGGACAGGGGCGCAATGTTGCCGCCGTCGCCGATTATCCTGGTCAGGTTCCCACGCGCAACTGTCTGTTTATCAGCGGGATTGGGGGTACTCATCGTCCGGGTGATGCGATTAATGCTGACCACATTAGCCGTCGTCTGGCGAAGAAGTTTGGTGGCATCAGTGAAACCCTGTATGCGCCGGCCTACGTCGAAAACCGCGGGTTACGTGATGCCTTTATGCAAAACGGCACCATTAAAGAGACGCTAGACCGTGCACGTAAAGCCGATGTCGCTTTAGTGGGCATCGGGGATATGAATGAAAACAGTTATATGGTGAAACTGGGCTGGTTTACGCCGCACGAAATTATTGATGCGCACGTTAATCAGGGCGTGACAGGCGATGTTGCTGGCTATGACTTCTTTAATGCGCAGGGACAACATGTGGACACGGTAATGAATGATCGTGTGATTGGTCTCAGCATCGAAGAGTTACGTAAGATCCCCTGTGTGATTGCCATTGCCTCAGAGAATACCAAAGCGCTGGCGATTCTCGGCGCACTGCGCACCGGCGCGATCGATATTGTGGCGACCACTGCACAGAATATCCGCACGATTTTGAGTATGTCGCAGTAATTTAGAATCACTGTTCGCTCAAGAGAGTTTATAAGATCTTAAATCAACGGCGATTATCGCCGTTGATAACAAGTTTTATAAACTTTCCTTGCGGTCGAATGCTGTCATTTTTTGCCAGTCACTCAACCGTCACTCCAGTTACATAAATCCTTCATTTCCCTACGCTAGCTTACCGCCATTCTGTTTTCAGGACTGCGGATGCATGAGCCATCTTTCGCTTCATCACATTACTAAAGCCTGGGGTGAAAAAATTGCCCTGGACAACATCAGCTTCGATGCCGCAGAAGGCAGCTTTGTCGCGCTACTTGGTCCCTCTGGTTGTGGTAAATCGACACTGCTTCGCACCATAGCAGGACTGGAAACCGCAGACAGCGGTCAGATCCATTTTAAACACAGCGACATCACTCATTTGCCACCCTCACAGCGCAAGCTCTCAATGGTGTTTCAGTCCTATGCGCTGTTTCCGCACCTCAACGTGCGGGAGAACCTGCTGTTTGGTTTGAAAGCACGCGGTGAAGATAAGCAGTCATTCGCCTCGCGGCTTGATGATGTCAGCAAGTTGATGGAACTGGATAAACTGCTGGAACGCTTGCCCTCGCAACTCTCTGGTGGGCAGCAGCAACGCGTGGCGTTGGGTAGGGCGGTGATCGCCAATAACAATCTGTGTCTGATGGACGAGCCATTATCCAATCTTGATGCCAAGCTGCGCCAAAGCATGCGTCGCGAGATCCGCGCGTTACAGAAGAAGCTGGGACTGACCATGCTGTATGTCACGCATGACCAGACAGAAGCCATGAGCATGGCTGACAGCATCATCCTGCTCAATGACGGCCAGATTGAACAGCACGGCACACCGAACGATCTCTATAACAATCCGGCCAGTATCTTTGCTGCCCAGTTTATCGGCGCGCCACCGATGAACATCCTGCCGCTGCATGCGAAGGGTGAGCATCACTATCTCAGCCATTTACAGACTCCGGTGGTGGAGCATTGCGATGAGGTCGCGCTGAGCCTCGGGCTGCGTGCCGAAGATATCCAGCTGATTTCCCCCGCCAGTGCGGCACTGACTGCGCGCGTTGTCAGTTACGAATATATGGGGGCTGACACCTTACTGGCCTGCCAGTTGGCTGGATTGAGCGAAGTTATCACCGTCAAAGTGCCCGGCATGCAGCGCTATGACGAGGGCAGCCAGGTGGGATTGCAGTGGTCTGCCGCCCGCCAATACCTGTTTTCAACCACCAGTGGCAAACGCAGCACCTCCGCTGAACAACACATGTTTGCTTCACAGAATAAATACGCTGTTTAACCGTTGTTTTTCGCCCAAGGGAAAATCATGTCTGCGATCCGTTACTCACGTCTGGCCTCTGCTGTACTACTTTGCGTCACTGCCTCGGCCTTTGCGGCCGATCCTGTCAAATTGCAGATGTACTATCCGATCGCGGTGGGTGGCAAAGTCAGCCATACCGTTGACGCGCTGGTCGCTGATTTCGAAAAAGTGCATCCGGAAGTGAGCATTCAACCGGTGTACACCGGTGACTACTCGACGACAGTCACCAAAGCACTGACCGCCTTCCGTGGCGGTAATGCGCCACAACTGGCGGTGATCGGTGATATTGAAGCCTATTCGCTGATTGATGCGGGTGCGATTGTTGCCGCCAGCGATCTGGCAACCGGTGATGAGGGTAAAAAGTGGATCGAAGGTTTCTATCCGGCGTTTCTGCGTCATATTGACGGCAAGGTCTGGGGTGTGCCGTTCCAGCGATCGACTATCGTGATGTTCTGGAACAAGCAGGCGTTCGATAAAGCTGGCCTGAATGCTGATACTCCACCGGCCAACTGGCAGCAAGTGGTCGATTTTGGTAAGAAACTGACCATCAAAAATGGCAATGATGTGAGTCAGTGGGGCATCGAAATCCCCTCAACGCCAATTGGTTACTGGACCTTCCAGGGATTGTCTGCCACCAATGGCGGTCGCCTGGATAATGGCAAGGGCACTGCGGTCAATTTCAATACGCCGGGCAATATTGAGACCCTGCAGTGGCTGACCGATTTGGGTCAGAAAGAAGAGGTCTCACCAAAAGGCGCGATCGCCTGGGGCACAACGCCGCAGGATTTCATCAGCGGGAAAACCGCCATGATGGTGACGACTACCGGCAATCTGACCAACGTGCGTGATAACGCTAAATTCCCGTTTGGCGTGGCCATGCTGCCAGAGAAAACCCAGCGCGGCAGCCCAACCGGGGGTGGCAACCTTTACGTCTTCAAAAATGGCTCACCTGAGCAGCAAAAAGCAGCAATGGAGTTTATCCGTTGGGTGACGTCGCCTGAGCAGGCCGCGCGTTGGAGTATCGCAACAGGTTACGTCGCAACGTCTCCAGCTGCATGGGACACCGCTGTGATGAAGGATTACGTGAAACAAGTGCCTCAGGCACTGGTGGCTCGCGAGCAGTTGAAATATGCCCAGCCAGAACTCTCTACTTACAACAGCGTGCAGATTCAGGATGCACTCAATCATGCGGTAGAAGCCGCAGTGACGCAGGCCAAAACCCCTGCTGAAGCGCTGGAAGGTGCACAGAAGCAAGCCGATCGCCTGTTAAAATCGTATCAGTAACGGAAGCGCTATGAGCACGACTCTCACCAGTATGCCGTTGCATCGTCCGCGTTTATGGTCGATGCAACTTTATGGATATCTGTTAATTCTACCGGCGCTGTGTTTTTTGCTGCTGTTCACTCACTATCCTGCGGTAGCAACCGTCTGGGAGAGTCTGTTCAGTGCTTCGCGTAGTAACCATCCAGCCCATTTTGTCGGGCTGGATAATTATCTGGCCTTGCTCGATGACGATATCTTCATCCAGTCGCTGTGGAACAATCTGCTGTATGCGTTGATCACCATTCCTCTGGCCGTCATCCTGGCCTTGCTGATGGCGCTGGCAGTAAATCGCCGTCTGGCGGGTAACTCACTGGTGCGTGCTGCGTTCTTTATTCCTTCACTGTTGCCTATGATTGCCATCGCGAATCTGTGGCTGTTTTTCTATACGCCGCAGTTAGGGTTACTCAATAAGTTGCTGGCGCTGTTTTCGTTGCCTGCGGTGAACTGGCTTGGTGAACCTGGTACATCTCTATATTGCTTGATGGCAGTGTCGGTGTGGCGTGAGGCCGGATTCTTTATGATCTTTTATCTTGCTGCATTGCAGCAGATCGATCCGCGTCTGAGTGAAGCTGCAGAGATTGAAGGAGCGTCACGCGGATATTTTTTCCGACGCGTGCAGTGGCCACTGCTGATGCCCACCACGCTGTTTGTGTTGATCAATGCATCTATGAATGCCTTCCGCATTGTTGATCAGGTGATTGCGATGACCAACGGCGGGCCTAACAACAGCAGTAGTCTGCTGCTGTTCTATATCTATCGCACCGCGTTCAGCTTCTGGGATATGCCTGCGGCGGCTGCGATGACAGTAGTACTACTGGTGATTCTGGCGGCGATTGCGCTGATTAAATTTAACCTGCTGGACAAGCGAGCTCACTATCAATGAAGACAACAGATTCGTTGGGTGGCAAGTGTTTGAACCTGGTCATTTGGCTGGCCGCGCTACTGTGGTTTCTGCCAATACTGGTGGCATTATGGGTGGCGATTCATCCCGCTTCGGATCAGGCCAGCTTCTCGCTGTTATCCCCTCTGACGTTTGATAATTTTATCAACGCCTGGCATGCCGCACCCTTTGCACGCTACTTCCTCAATACCACGCTGCTGGTACTGATGATTGTGGTGGTGCAACTGATTCTGGCGACCATGGCGGCTTACGCTCTGGTGCGCTTCAAAATGAAGTTCTCAGGATGCATCTTCGCGCTGATTTTGCTGCAACTCATGATCAGCCCCGATGTGTTGATTCTGAATAACTACAAAACCATCGGCGCACTGGGTTTGCGCGATACCTTGACGGGCATCGCACTGCCTTATTTTGCCTCTGCTTTTGCTATCTTCCTGCTGCGTCAGACGTTCAAAAGCATTCCGCTGGTGCTGGAAGAGGCGGCAATAGTGGAAGGGGCGAGTCGCTTTTATATTCTGCGTAAAATCTATATGCCGTTGGCAAAGCCGATTTATATCGCCTTTGCGCTGGTGTCGATCAGTTTCCACTGGAATGATTTCCTGTGGCCGTTGGTGATTACCGACTCGGTTAATGTGCGACCACTGACCGTGGGATTACAGTTATTTTCCGCGCCGGAGCAGGGCGTGCAATGGGCGCTGATTGGGGCGGCGACGTTGATGACCAGCTTGCCATTGCTGGTGTTGTTCCTGATTTTTCAGCGTCAGTTTATTCAGTCATTTATGCGTGCCGGTATTCGCTAAGGAGTGCTTTCCGTGACAAATCCGCATCCATTGACCTCATTACAGCGCGAACTGTTGGGTGATGTTGCCGAACTCTACGCCATGCCCGATTTGCGAGCTAATCCATTAAACAGCACGCTGCGCTTTGGCCTGATTGCCGATCCGCAGTATGCCGATGTGACCCCGGATATTGCCAATAATCTTTACTATCGCCATGCGCTGCAAAAGTTGCCACAAGCGATAGCGGCACTGAATCAACAGCCCCTGGATTTTGTCGTCACGTTAGGGGATATCGTTGACCGCGGTTGGGAGAGCTATAGCGCTATTTTGCCGCTGTACGATCGGCTGGAGCACCCGCATGCGGTGGTGTTGGGTAATCATGATGCTCAGACCATTGCACAGCATCTTCGCAATCGTGCGCCCTTACCGAAAAGCTATTACGCATTTCGTTTCAGTGGGTGGCGTTTTATTGTTTATGACGGAAACGATGTCAGTCTCTACTGCAATGCGTTGAATGGCGATGATTATTATCAAGCCGAAACCTTGCTAGCTGAGTTACAGGCGCAACAACAACCACAGGCCCAGCCGTGGAATGGTGCGGTAGGGCAACAGCAGTTAGCCTGGATTGAGCAGCAGCTTATTGAGGCTCAGTTGCAGGGCGAAAATGTTGGGGTATTTGGCCACTATCCGCTGGCACCACTGACGACACATACCCTGATGAACAGCAGTGTGCTGGTGGATCTTATAACTAGTTACAACATACGATTTTGTTTCTCTGGTCATGACCATCGCGGCAACGTTGCTCGTATCGGTCAAACAGGCTTTTATACCATGAAAGGGATGCTGGATGACCCCAGCAACGTCCCGTTTGCGGTTGTGGAATTAAGCGAAGAACGGGTAAGTATTAGCGGATTTGGTGGTGAAATTAGCCGGACGTGATGCGCGCCCGGCTCTTAAAATTATTCACCTTGCTGTTGCCGGCATCTGGCGATCTCTTCTGCTCGCTGTAGTAACTGCTGCAAATCGTCCTCATCAATATCGAGCAATTGGCCTCCCTCCAGCGCTTGGTGCAGGTCGGCGCGCGTAATAGGGACCTCCAAAGCAATCGGTTGAGGCTTGGATTCACTCGCCGCCAGCGGGTGAGGATAACGTCGGCCAGCAAGATTGTTAAACAGCACGGCCAGCAGCGCCAGACACAAAGAGTTCAACAATACCGGTGTGAGAATGAAGTGGTAGCCCAGTTGTTGCACCCCGCTGCCGCCAAGAATTGCCGTCAACGCCACTGCGCCGCTGGGTGGATGTAAGCAGCGCAGTTGAAACATCACGGCAATCGCCAGTGAAGCGGCAATGCCGCAGGCCAAAGCGGGGTAAGGAACATACATCGCCGTGGTCACACCGATCAATCCTGCAACCAGATTCCCACCGACAATCGACCATGGCTGTGCCAATGGACTGTTGGGCAAACCGAAAAGCAATACTGCGGAAGCGCCCATTGGGGCAACAAACCAGAGGTTCACCTCGCCGAGCAACTTGTGGCTGATCAGGCTGGTGATCATTAATCCAAGGCCTGCACCAAAACTGGCTATCGCCATCTGCTTTTTGGCCACGGGAAGCGGATGCGGCCAGAGACGCGCGAGAAGAGTTCGCAGCGAGAGGAGCCATCTGGCTGTCATAGTGGAATTACTCTGTCATAAGAAAAAACGATGGATGGCGATTGTCGCTGATCGATTCGTCAGGAGCAACCACACTGTTAGTGTGTTGTTACGGTTTGGTGATTAAAATGCCCATCAATGCAGTGATGGTTAACAGTGGCTTACACAACGTCTAAGGTTGCTGTATAGTCCGTTTTTTTTCGGAGGATCCATGCTGCCCAACTCATCCACGCGCCTGAACAAATATATCAGCGAGAGCGGAATCTGCTCACGCCGTGACGCCGATCGCTACATCGAACAAGGCAACGTTTTTATTAACGGTAAACGCGCCGCGGTGGGTGCGCAGGTGTTCGCCGGGGATGAAGTGAAGGTTAACGGGCAGTTGATCGAACCGCGCAACGAAGAAGACCTGGTACTGATCGCGCTTAACAAACCGGTGGGCATTATTACCACCATGGAAGAAGGCGAGCGCGATAATATTGGTGATTTCGTTAACCACAGTAAACGCGTGTTCCCGATTGGTCGCCTGGATAAAGATTCGCAGGGCCTGATTTTTCTGACCAACCACGGTGATTTGGTCAATAAAATCCTGCGTGCTGGCAATAATCACGAAAAAGAGTACGTGGTCACGGTTGATAAACCTATCACCGATGAATTTATCGCCGGGATGGCAGCCGGTGTGCCGATGCTGGGTACGGTGACCAAAAAATGCAAAGTGAAGAAAGAGTCGACCTTTGTATTCCGCATTATTTTGGTACAGGGTTTAAACCGTCAAATTCGCCGTATGACCAAGCACTTTGGTTTTGAAGTCACCAAACTTGAGCGCACACGCATTATGAACGTCAGCCTCAAGGGGATTCCGCTGGGTGAGTGGCGCGATCTTACTGATGATGAGCTGATTGACTTATTTAAGCTGATTGAAGACTCCTCTTCAGAAGATCAAAAAACACAGAAAAGTCAGGCTAAGAAAAAACCGGCCACGGCGGCGAAGAAACCCAGCTCTAACGGACCTAAACAGAGCGAGAAAGCGGCGGGTAAGCCTGCTGGACGTCAGCGCTTTACCCAACCCGGTCGTAAAAAGAAAGGGCGCTAGTTTCTCAGTGTTATTTGATTGAATACATAAACCCGGAACAGTAATTTTAAACACCTCACTATTTGTTCCGGTTTTATGCCTCCATACTTTTCATAACAAAGGAGGAAACAATGAATAACGCACAATGGTTAAAAGAGATGCAATGCCTATACGCAGTTCAAACTCGACCCGCTTGGGTTCCACGCCTGTTTTGGCTCTCTACCCAGCAGCGCAGTCAAATCCTTTCTGAACTGCTCATGCCACAGACCAGGCAAAAGTGAATGTCCATTACGCCGGTTGAATCAGTTGAAACAGCCGGCTTTCATCGCTACTAACCGGCAACCTTAATGACTGTTTTGCCGAAGTTCTTACCTTTCAGCATATCAAAGAATGCCTGCGGCGCATTCTCCAGGCCTTCAATCATGTGTTCGCGATAGTGAATTTTTTTCTGCTCAACTAAAGGCGTCATTGCCTGTAGAAATTCTGGATATCGATCACCGTAATCCTGAAAAATGATGAATCCTTGTAGGCGGATGCGGCGTTTTAATATGCTGCCAAGGATCTGTGGGGTGCGATCGGGGCCTTCCGTCGGAGCGTTGCGTGTGTTGTAAGTCGAAACCAGCCCACAAACCGGTACGCGCGCAGCGGTATTGAGTAACGGGAAGACCGCATCAAACACTTTACCGCCAACGTTTTCAAAATAGATATCAATGCCATCAGGACAAGCTGCTGCGAGTTGCTCAGCGAAATCTTCTTTATGATGATCAAGGCAGGCCGAGAAACCGAGGGTTTCAATTGCGTAGCGGCACTTCTCTTCACCACCCGCAACACCCACCACATGGCAGCCTTTTAATTTCCCGAGCTGTCCAACTGTTGCGCCAACGGGTCCGGTTGCCGCCGCCACCACCAATGTTTCACCGTCTTTGGGTTGTCCAATGTCCATTAAACCCATATAGGCGGTAAATCCGGGCATACCCAGAATCCCTAACGCCCAGGAAGGATGGGGAAGGTCGCCGATTTTACTCACGCCACTGCCATCGGACACGGCATAACTCTGCCAGCCACTGCCTGCGACTACCCAATCGCCAACGTTGAAATCAGGATGCAATGATTCCGTCACCTGAGACACGGTGCCGCCCACCATAGGTTGGTCGAGTTGTGCCGGGGCCGCATAAGACTTGCTGTCATCCATACGTCCACGCATGTAAGGGTCAAGTGACAAATACGCGGTACGCAGCAGCATCTCACCCTGTTTTAAGGCAGGGATGGGCTGTTCAACTAGCCTGAAATTCTCTTTTGTCGGTTCGCCGTGAGGGCGTGAGGCGAGTAGCCAAGCGTGATTTACCTGTGTTGGTTGTGGCATGTAAACCTCATAGTAGTGTTCGATAAGGCAAGTGTAGTTGATGCAAAGTCAGATGGCAGTGTTGCTATATAATAACAAAAGGTTCATTATTGGCTTTATGTTGCTATATAACAACATTTGAGGGCCTATGTTGCCAGGTATGCGTGAAATCGGGAAGAAGTGCCAAGAGAAGCGTAAGGCCAACGGCTGGACACAAGCCACAGCTGGAACCTATGCGGGGATACACCGAACGGTTATCTCTCAGATAGAAAATGGCCATTACTCAGGATCTTTGAAAGTATTGACCTTATACCTCAATACACTTGGGTTAAAGCTTACCGTGCAGTCAGCGGGCATTCCGCAGTTAGATGAACTAGAGGCGTTGTTTAGCGATGACTGATGATGTGAAACGCCCAAAAAAACGCAAGACAGACTCCTTACTCTGAACACGCTGGGGAGCATACTTCTTCCCAGTGAGCCAGCGCACAAACCCACACTAAACTTCTCTACGCCAAATTTCATAACCCCTTGAATAAATTCAAAGCTTGTACAAGCGCACAGCCGGTCTCAGGCAATCTCACATAACGGCTTTTAAATCAGCTGACTATACCTATTGCGGTGCCAATACAGGTGCGTGGAGAGGATGAAATGAAAAAAGCTTTACAGGCCGCGACTATATTGGCGGCGATGACGCTCAGCACACCGTTGCTGGCTAAAACCTTTGTCTATGTTTCAGAAGCGGACGACGGCACTATCGCGCGCTATACCTTGAATGATCAAACTGGCGCTTTGCAACTGCTCGGTCGAACGCCAGCAGGGGGCAAAGTCATGCCGATGGCACTCAGTGCTGACAGCCAGCATTTATACGCCGCTATTCGCAGCAAACCGTTAAAACTGGTGAGCTGGCACATCGATCGCGCTACGGGCGATCTCAGTAAAACCGGCGAAGTCGCTGCTGCAGCGAGCTATCCCTATATCAGCACCGACAAACAAGGGCATTTTTTACTCGGTGCCTCTTATGACGGTGATGTGGTACATGTCTATCGCCTGGCAAAAGATGGCAAGATAATCGCGCCACCGGTGGGCAGTTATAAAACGGGCCATGCAGCGCATTCGGTGATTGTTGATGATGCAGGGCAAACCGCCTATGTCGGCAATCTCGGTACCGATCGCGTGCTGCAACTAAAACTGAGTTCCGAGGGTGAACTCAGCGCACTGGCGAATGGTTACGTCAAAACTGAAGCAGAAAACGGCCCACGCCACTCGGTGTTATCACCGGACCAACGTTACCTCTATAACGTGGGTGAAATGGGCGGCATCATCACGCAGTTCCGCCGAAATGAGCAGGGTGAGCTGTCTAAAGTCGGTGAGACACCTAATGCTGTGGCCGCAGAGTATAAATTGCAACACGGTCACGAACGCCCAGCTGGATACAGTGACACCACGCCACGCATTTGGTCGGCGGATATTCATCTCACTCCCAACGGGCGTTTTCTCTATGTCAGCGAACGTACCAGTAGCACCTTAACCGGCTATCGCGTGAATAGCGCGGATGGAAAACTCACGCTGATTGGCAGCTGGCCAGTAGAAAAACAGCCACGTAGCTTTGCGATTACTCAGGATGGACGTTGGCTTGTTGCCAGCGGTGAGAAAAGCCAGGTGACCGGCAGCTATGACATCGATGCGGAAAGCGGGGCGCTAAAACGCGTTGGTGAAGCACCGGCAGGCGGAGATGCAAACTGGGTGACGATAGTCAGTGACTGAATGTCGACTTCGCGATGATCTGGCGCAGGAGACTGCGCCAGATTGCGCGAAATGTTTTTATGGAGCCGTTGTTATTGTTAGGGTTATTTTTAAAAGTGTGATCCAGAACACATTTATGGTGCTGATAACCATCTGCATTTAAAAGCCTATATAAATCAGAGGGATTCGCCAAAACTAAGGTTTTTTAGATTAAAGAACATAAGTAAACCTTAATAATTATCCTGATATCGATTGCGAGGTTAAAACACCATTTTCGATGATGTAATAATTTGACATATTTATCGCCGTGAGCAGAAATATTATTCTGTCAGGATACGCCGCACTTAAGCTGGTTTGGTCTCAATACTGTCATGCAGTGGTTTTCAAAAAACGCCGTTTTTTTTGCTGTAAAAACCTGTCTGGCTGCCTTTCTGGCACTGTATCTCTCACTGGAACTCAATCTGGATAAACCGGCTTGGGCAATTACTACCGTATTTATTGCCTCCCAACTCTACTCAGCATCGACGATCTCTAAATCCTTGTTCCGTATGCTTGGCACCTTGCTGGGTGGCGTATTTGTCTTCTTTGTGTTCCCGCTCACCGTTGAACATCCGCTGCTGTTTAGCCTGTCTATTTCGCTGTGGGTAAGTGTTTGTCTCTATTTGTCGTTACATGACCGCACGCCCAAAAGCTATGTCTTTATGCTGGCTGGCTACAGTGCCGCCATCATGGGTTTTCCTGAAGTCATGACGCCGATGGCGATCACCAATACCGTGTTATCCCGTATCGAAGAAATTGCGGTGGGTACGCTATGCAGCAGCCTGGTGCATGCCTTACTGTTCCCGGTCTCTATGCGCAGTTTGCTGGAGCAGAGCGTCAGCCAGTGGTATCTCAATGCGCGTAAGCTATGCAATGACCTGTTTTCAGGTATTCCCAGCGATAAATCACCAGAGCGCGATGAGATTCTGACGCGTATGGCCACCAACCCCCAGCAGGTGGAAATGCTGATCACCCACTGTGTGTATGAAGGTGATGCAGCAAGGCGATTGATCCGTCTTGTAAGCGTACAGTATCAACATCTGTCCTATTTGATCCCAACCCTGACGGCGATTGAAATGCGCCTGCAGCGGTTGTCGGCGCAGCAGATTGCGTTCCCAGACAACGTAGCCGTGGCTTTCAGGCTGTTTTTGCATTGGCTCAACGATGGTGAAGCGGTAGGCGAAACCAGCGGTATTCAACTGGAACTCAGTCGTTGTCAAAGTGATATCAACGCCGCATGGCGCAACGGTGATTTGCCGACTGAACACTGCATGCTGCTAACCGGACTACTGGAGCGCATGGCCGATTTCGTGCGCATTGCCGGTGCTTATCAAAGTGTGGGCGGGTTGGTCAGCGATCTCTCAGGGGATACCACGCCAGCTCGCGGCAAGCGAACGCATCGTTTCTATGATAAGGGGCTGATACGGCTCTCTGCATTAACGGCTTTTTGCGCCATCTTTGGATCATGCCTGCTGTGGATCGGCACCGGTTGGCATGATGGTGCCTCCGCACCGGTAATGGCAGCGATCTTAAGTTCATTGTTCGCCAGCATGGACACACCACTTACCTCGATGAAGTTATTTGTGCGAGGTGTCATCGTCGCCATTTTTATTAGCGTGATTTACGTGGCGTTACTGATACCACAGGCGACCTCGTTTGAAGCCTTGATCATCTGTCTCGCGCCGGGCTTGTTAGTGTTAGGACTAATGATTGCGCGCCCCTCAACCAACATGATTGGGATTAGCGTAGCGATCCAAATCCCCGGTTTTATCGGTTTAGGGCATCACCTCAAGCCTGACTTGGTACTGCTAATCAACAATGCCATCGCTTCGTTAACGGGCGTACTGTTTGCGGTGATTGTCACGGTATTAATGCGTAACAAAAGACCGTCCTGGACGGCGCGACGTGCAGTGCGTCAGGGATTACGGGAGCTACTGCGTTTCATCAAAGAGCTGGAACGTAACGGTTCGTCGCTGCTTGGACGGCAGCGATTTATCAGCCTGATGTTGGACAAGGTCAATGTGGTGCTACCACGCCTGCGACTCGATCCGCAGCCCGACATGTCAACTGCTGGCATGTTACTCACCGAGGTTTGGTTGGGGGTAAACAGTTTCGATTATTACGCACGCCATAAAGATCTGTTGGCTAAATACCAGTTGGACAGTGGCCAGATGTTTCATGAGCTGGCGCTGTTTCTTAAGCGTCGCCTTAAATCACTACAAACACCGCCGCACCAGGATCTGCTGGATGAATTGGATCTTCTACTGTTATTGCTGGAGCGACTGGCGAAGCGCGATGACAGCTTGCTGACGCCACTTTTCCATCTGTTCAGCATCCGGCTTTATTTGTACCCGCAACAGTCGTGGCCGGTGGCAACACCACGCCAAATCGAGATGATGCAACTGCAGGACTATCGCCAGCGCGCCTACTAAGCGATAAAAGCAGCAGCGACACAATCAGGCTATATACTTGTTCCCGTGACTGATTTTTCATCAACAGGAGTGAATGATGGTTAGGTTGAAACCGATTTTATTGTTGGCGCTACTACCCGGAGCCGTGATGGCTGCCCCGGTGTTTACACTACAATCGTCAGATTTTAATGACAGTGCGGTGCTGAACAAGACCTTCGCGGGCAACAACAAAAACAATCCATCCTGCACCGGCGACAATGTGTCCCCGGCATTGAGTTGGTCAAATGTACCGACGGGAACCCGCAGTTTTGCTCTGGTGCTCACGGACCCGGTAGGCGGTAAAGGGTTGGGTGTGACGCACATGGTAGCCTATAACATTGCGGCCGATCGCAGTCAGTTTGCGCAAGGTGAATTGAGCAAAGGAGTGGGTTATACCGGTGGTAAAAACTCACCTGGCACCACAAGCTATTATGGACCTTGTCCACCGGTAGGGAGTGGTATGCATAACTACAACTTTGTACTGGTTGCGACCGATTTGCCCGTTAATCAGCTACCGGCTGGCCTGACGCATGATGAGCTGATAGCAAAATTGAAGGGGCATGCCTTAGGCGGAGCAACGCTGATTGGCAAGTTTACCAACGATAAGTAATGCAGAACGGCCGCCACATTGGGCGGCCGTGACAATGTCACTCAAACGGGTAGACTGAACGTACTAATTTTCCACGACGATCCCAGCGACTTGCCGCCAGCCACAGCAGTGCAGTGACAAACCAACCGATAATCCACGACACATCATTGCCGGCGAAAATCCAGGTTAACGAACCATGGTGCAAGGGGTTGTCGATAAAAGGCAACTGCACCAGCACGCCCAGGAAGTAAACCGTGATACCCGTCCAGTTCCAGCGACCGTAACGGCCATTGGGCTGTGACAGCGCAGGGACATCGACCTTGCCTTTGGTGATGAGATAGAAATCAGTCAGGCTAATGGCGCTCCATGGCACGAAGAAAGCGAGCAGGAACAACAGGAAATGCGTGAAGGATTTCAGGAAGGCCGGTTCACTGATCAGCGCGATGATGCAAGCCACCGTCACCATCAGCACCACAAACAGTATGCGGCTCCCTCGGCTGAGCGAGGTTTGCTGGCGGAAGCCAGAAACAATGGTGGTGAGTGACATAAAACTGCCGTAAGCGTTAAGCGTAGTAAAAGTGATTTTGCCGAAGCAGATGGCGAAATAGATCACCATCGCCATGGTAGCTGTACTGCCCAAGCCGACGATGTAGCCCACTTCGTTACCTGAAAAAGCTTTCCCGGCAATTGCGGCAACAATCACGCCCAAGCTCATGGACGCCTGAGTACCCAATACGGTGCCAAAGAACACGGAGCTAAACAGCTTCCTGGCTGAGACATCAGCCGGAAGATAGCGCGAGTAGTCCGACACATAAGGGCAAAAGGCGATTTGCCAGGAGGATGACAGCGAAACGGCCAACAGGAAATTGGCGAGGGTGAAGTGCTGATTCTGCCAAACCCCTGACAAATCATGTGTAGAGAGCAAGGTGATGAACAGGTAGGCAAAAGCCAGTACCCCAATCACACTGGCCACTTTACCCAGCTTGTGAATTACGCGATAGCCCAGTACCGCGATCACGACAATAATGGCGCTAAACAGGATCATGCCAGCCGCATTGCTGACGTTGATCAGCTTCGCTAATGCTTGCCCGGCTAACACGGTACCGCTTGCGGAAAAGCCCACATACATTATGCACACCAGTACCAAGGGAATCACTGCGCCAAACACGCCGAACTGCATGCGGCTGGTGATCATTTGCGGTAAACCGAGGCGTGGGCCCTGAACGGCGTGTAATGACATGATGGCTGCACCAACGATCTGCCCAACCAGTAAACCGATCAGCGACCATACCACATCGCCACCCAGCACCACGGCCAGCGCACCAGTGACAATCGCGGTGATTTGTAAGTTTCCGCCAAACCAGAGTGTGAACTGGCTGAAAGGGTGGCCATGACGTTCGTGCAACGGGATGTAATCGATAGAACGGGTTTCTGTCAGGCTTTGTTTGTCAGTGCCTTTATAGTCTGCTGCAGGTGATTCGGTTGACATAGTTTCCTCGCTGAAACAATGAACGCGACAGGGGCTTTATTGTTAGTGTGGTGTGAATGCAATTGAAGATACATGTATATACATGTGCCGATATTGTCATGCGAGATGTGAAGTTACAAGGCGGCGGGTCATTGGAAAATGTGATGACGCTGGCAAGGTTGCTAATCGAATGGCATGCGTAGTGCCTTGCGTTATTTACGGCCCTCGGTCCATGGGTTAAATCCTGCTGCTTCCTCATTGTTGTCTGCGGGTTGATCCAGTGAATCGAGGTACAGGGCTTCAACTTCCGCGCGAGCCCACGGCGTGCGGCGCAAAAATTTCAGGCTGGATTTGACGCTGGGGTCGTTTTTAAAACAGTTGATATTGATCAGCTTGCCGAGTTCATCCCAACCGTAGCGGGCCACGAGTGCATTCACGATCATCTCCAGCGTCACGCCGTGCAGCGGATCTTTAGAAGGGTGTGCGGTCATGATGAATCCTTGTTTACAGGCGAGAGATTGGCGGGCAAGGTTACAAGAAAGCCGAGCTTGCAGCAATGATGTAAACTGAGGTCGGGCCATTTATCACAGGAACAGACGCAATGAGCGACAAGAAAATGATTTCAATCGATCAGTTTAATGAGGCTGAGCGAGGAGAAGTGGATGAGATTTTCAAAGGGCTGATGCAAAAACATCGGCTGCGCAGCGGTAAAGAGCCTGACGCGAAGAAAGAAAAAGAGTACACCGCCGAAGCGCGCCAACAGGTTATGAGCCTCAAGCTGGCCAAAGAGAAAGCGAAAGCCGACAAAGCCAAGAAAACGCCCACTCGTCGTAAAAAACCTGAAGCACAATCGGCGAGTGAGGTCAGTGATTTTAGCTGGTCGGCCTCGGTGATTAAGGGCCGCCGTTAGCTCAGTAACCCGGCGCCGACATTCACGGATAATCCAAGAATGGCCAGATTGAAGATAAACGAGATCACGGATTGAAGCAGGGCCAGTTTGCGCATCTCAGTGGTGCCCGTTGCCACATCGGCGGTTTGTGAGGCGACCGCGATGGTGAAGGAGAAGTAGAGAAAATCCCAGTAATTGGGGTCATCGGGTTTTTCAGGGAAGATCATCGGTGTGACGTTGTCACTTTTCCGCAGGTAATGTTGATGGGCGTAGTGCATGGCAAAAGAGCTAGGTAGCAACGCCCATGAAACAATCAGCGTCATCGCTGTCAGCACCAAATGCAATATTTTGGGCGTACCATGCAGGCTTTTCAATGTGGGCAACTCACTCATAATGGCCACAATACTGACCATACAAGCCAAGATCACCATACCCAGTACCAGCGCCGCACTTTGGTCCTGCATCCTGGCAATACGTTTGATTTCCCCTGAGTCAGTGCGCAACATCCGGAACCAAAGAAACCATAAATAGAGCCAGGCCAGCACATTCCAGCCAATCAGTAATCGCTGCATTTCGCCCAATTGTGCAGGGAGTAGCAAATAGCAGACGATCCCGGCCGCAACGGAGATAAGCAGGCGCAGGCGCGCGAAAAGATGAGGCATAAGAGAAAAGGGCATGGCGAGCATAATTTCCCAGAGATTGAGTATCTTAACTGTAGACGATTGTTGGCTTAGCCAGGTTAACGCGGGATCGATTCTGGTGACGAACATGACGTGACGGCGAAATCTGACAAAATGAGTGATAAATAGGCTTCATTTGAGACGCGTCTACGTGAATTCTGTAGATACACGTGAGACTTTACCCGCAAGGATTTGCGTAGCGACGCCGTGTTTATAGGCTTAGTGAAGGTGGCCGTGCAGTTTGATGAAGTGGAAACGATTCTGAAAGATAAGACAGATTTCCATAAGCGATTGAATCTCATAAAGGAAATAAAGACATGCGCTGATCCACGCAGCATTGAGGCATTACAATATCTGGCGAAAAATGATTATGTCTTTCAAGTGAGGTTAGCAGCCGGGAAGGCGCTAACGGAAAGAGGGATCAATTGCGTTAAGCCTGTTGCACGCCCACGATATGCCGTCGTGCTGGAAACAACCATCGAACGGATACGACGTTACGGGAAGTGGTTGATGGATATCACGGAGGGGTTCAGATGATGACGAGTGGTGGCAGAAACAAGAGAGAACAGCATCAGGACGGAGAGTAAGTGATGGCAGGGAATGTCGTGAGCCAGTGATGAGTGCGTACCAGATACCTTATTTAACATAATCATGATTATGCGCACTTTTAATATAGAAGCAAAGCTGTCCTGGCCGTTCTGAGCTAAACTTACCTGGCCGCTTCGGGCTACCTGCTGAGGAACCTGCTATGGCGGCTTCTGGTGCGGAGTTTTTCACGATGAACGAAGTTAACCGCCTCAAGATCCTGCAGGACGTCATTGATGCCCGGCTTACAACCTCGCTTGCATCACAACGACTTGGCATAACGGATCTGCACTGTCGGCGTCTGTTAGCGCGTTATCGCGAGTCCGCTCCGAGTCCACGTTCACCTACTTTGAAGCCACGCGCGGCTACCTGGAGCAGCACGGCAAGCCGCTGGCGTTTTACAGCGACAAGGCCAGCGTGTTCCGCATTAACAACAGGAATGCGGCTGGCGGCGACGGTCAAACGCAGTTCGGTCGCGCGATGAACGAGCTGAACATCACCGGCATCTGCGCCAACACCAGCTCTGCCAAGGGCCGTGTGGAGCGTGCGCATCTCACGTTACAGTACCGACTGGTCAAGGAACTCAGGCTGCGTGACATCAGTACGCCTGACGCGGCTAACGCCTTTGCCGCTGAGTTTATGGCGGACTACAACCGGCGTTTCGCGAAGGCACCAAGGCATGATTTTGACGTGCACCGTCCGCTCGATGCAGACGACAACCTGAACCAGATATTTACCTGGCGTGAACCGCGCAAGGTTTCGAAAGCGCTGACGGTCCGCTACGATAAAATGCTGTTGCTGCTTGAGGATAACGATGACAGCCGCCGCGCAATGGGTAAATACCTGGATGCCTGGCAGTACCCGGATGGTCGCGTCGAACTCAGGAGTCACGGCACGGTACTTCCCTACTCTGCCTACGACCGGCTGTCTGAAGTTGACCAGGGTGCGATCGTAGATAACAAGCGGGTTGCAAAGGGGCTGACTGGCGAACAGGCTCGCATTTTACTCGCGGTTTTACATTTTGCGCATTCAGACATGCATTCATCCAGATCGCCGCGTATGTCCCGTCAACGGCGCGGCCTGTTTTGCGCGCCAGCGTCAGGCTGATGGACTGCTACTTTGCGCTTTGCAGTGCCGGGGCGCCGTGTATCCCGGTCCCGATGCGGCAGAAAGGGGATCTGGTTAACACTTATCGGCAGGAACTGGCGTGACAGATAGCCCTGATGAGGAAGACTGTTTATGAACAAAATATTGAATAACGCTATGAATTATTGTGTTTTTTTCCTAAAGGATCTGGCAGACAACCTTCCGGTGACGCTAAATGATGTCCAAACAGAAAGTCCGTGGATTATTGTTATTCGATAAATTCCGTGTATTATCGAATAACAATAATCAAGGAGGTGCCATATGTTTGCAGAGTTCTTTCTTTCATCACAGCCGCTGAAAAGTCTGGCCAGATTATGCTTCGTACTCAGAAGCCTCATCGTGGTTTCTGTCATTTCAATAGCGGCTGCCAGCCTGCTCTTCTCCGGTTTACTTCATGAAACTGATACCGGCTTCGAAACGGCAGAGATACTTCAGTATGCAGTGCCTGCCCCGGCGTGGATCCAGTATGCGAATGATATGTTCAGTATACTACTGTTATCACTCATTTTCTTTATTCTGGGCGAGGTCAGAAAGGGAAACTTTTTCTCCTCAAAAATTGTGTTTCTGATAAATATTTCCGGTGTTGTTTTTATACTGTGGGGAGCCGGAGGAATAGCTGAGCTACAGTTTTCTCAGCGCGCTCTTCTGGAAGGGGTCAGCCAGAGTATGATTTCTGCAGGCATATCCGTTGGCAGTTTCATCCTCCAGATTGAAAGCACGCACATCTTAAAAATTATTATTGGCTTCGGCCTTTTCGTTATGGCCCGGATAATTTCGCTTGCTAAATTTATTCATGAAGATAATGAGCTCGTAATATAATGGCCATCTATATTGACCTTGACAGGCTGCTTAAGGAAAGAGGTATAAGCTCGAAGGAATTTGCAGTGATGATTCAGATAACTGAGGCAAACCTGTCCATTTTAAAAACAGGAAAGGCCCGGGCTATCAGATTCAGTACCCTGGATGAAATCTGCCGGCAGCTTAATTGCCAGCCCGGCGACATAATCAAATACAAAGATTAATACCTGCATTTTTAGCTGAAAAACCAAATCAACATGCTGCGCATTTTAATAAGTGCGCATAAAGCCTGTCGCAGGGAGTTATGCTATGCTTTACAGGATAATTATACGCGTTTCTTTGATACTGTATTCTCCGTTCTGCTTTTCCAATGCAGAAGACCGGAGTAGCATCGAAAATAACCGGTTAATTAAAAATCTCTATAAAAATGAAACATCCGGAGTAAATAACTTCTATCTGCACAGCAGAATAGATGATGCAGGTCTGATGCTGAACGGCAGATCCACCGGGCGTCATAACAAGGAAGAGACAGACGGATTAATAATGCACGCGCATCCGCCTTATTACAGTGCAGGCATTGGGCCATACCTGGAAATTAATGAATATATCACCGTATCCTCCTATCTGGGGGCATCCTATCTGTCCGCGATAAAAGGCGGGGATCATAGCAGTAAAAATACAGGCCGTGAAAGCCAATACGGATTAATGAGAGGCGTGAATTTGTTTATCAGCATGAATGAATACACCGGCATTCAAATGGGGTATGAACACGCTGATTTCAGAGAGCGTGACAGAGGGATGTTCAATCTGGGTTTCAGCGTGGGCTTTTAAGATAACCTGACAGGAAAAATCTGGGTTCGTTCTGGTTCTGCGTAGCAGAACCACTTGTTTCAGATAAAACCACCCTTGGGCGGTTTTGTTGCTTCAGCCCTGCAAAGAGTTTACGGATACGCCCTTCTCTATCAGCTATTGAGCACACTCTACCTTAGAAGTAAGCACAATACAGGCTGTTTTCTATAGAGAAAGCAGCCTGTATTGTGCTGAACTGAGTCATTAAATACGCGGCATCGTTGATGGGTCGCTTAAGGCTAACTGTTGAGGCAGACATCTCCCGGGCCCCATCAGCAACACCTCTCGCGATAAAGACGTGCCACTGATGGGACAATGTTTAATTACTTCTTTCCGCTATTGGCTTCCCGCGCTTTCAAACGGCAGGCCTCTACCACCCAAGCTGAAAAGTTTTGGCTGTTTTCCAGTTTCATACTCTCTTCAATCTGATCAATCAGCAGATGAGGAAAACGAATATGTTTTCGTCGGGTTTTGGCATTTGTCATTTTATCCATGATTTATCCCTGGTCAGTTGTCTCACTAAATTTATTGTTGTATTGATGAAAATGGCTCGGGTCTCCCCCGAGCAAACATTCAATCTTACAAACCTCAGATCCCTGCCCTTGTTATTGAATATCAAGCAGTAACCGACTATCGGCGAGCGACAGCGGCTGGATCTGATGGGTGACCAACAATGTGGTTTTACCCTTAATCAGCTCTTTTAAACTCTTCAGGACTAACTCGGTATTGACCGCGTCCAGCCCTTCGGTCGGTTCATCCAACAGAACAATGGGTGCATCTGAGAGATACGCGCGGGCAATTCCCATTCTGCGAGCCTGGCCGCCAGACAGGCGTACACCTAATTCTCCTGCCATGGCATCCAGTCCCTGCGGGAAGCGACGGATTTCGTCAGCTAAGGCGGCGCGAGTCAGTGCATCCCACAACGCATCATCATCTGCATCAGGCGAAACCAGACGCAGGTTGTCACGAATAGACGCATTGAACAGATAGGTCTTTTGGCTGACGACGGAGATCATCTGACGCAATGTCGCTTCAGAAAGCGAACTGACTGGATGCCCACCTATCAACACCTCGCCGTCGTTACTGTCCCAGAACCCTTGCACCAGATTCAGAATCGTCGTTTTTCCCGCGCCGCTTGGGCCAAGAACTGCCAAACAGTGGCCAACGGGCACCGTGAAACTCAGCTTATCCAATACCGTTGGTGCCTCTGGCGCATAGCGCATGGTCACCGATGCGAAAGTCAATTCGCTGCTCTCTGGCAGCGTACAGGTTTCCGGCAACACGATCGCGGGTGTCAGTTCCGTCATCGAGAACAGACGGCGCGCCGCTTCGCGTGTCGTGCCCAGTGCCGCGAAGGCGGCAGGCAATCCGGCCACCGCTTCAGTGCTGGCGAGCACCGTGAACAGCAACATGACGATCTCACTTGGCGTCAGTCCGCCCGACTGTCCGGGAGCGAATAACAGCACGAAGGCGATGAACAACCCAAGTTGTCCCATCAATGCGCAGACCGCCCCGCCACTGGCACTCATCCACGCTTGCTGACGTTGTGCACCAATCAATTGCTGAGAAAGTTGACGCAAATGGTCGGTTTGATGGCTGACAGCCCCAACAACCTGCAACTCTCCCAGACCACGCATCAAATCAGTGGAGGCCGCCTGCACTGCCGAACGGCCCACAGCAATCTTGTTGCCACTGGTTCTGGTTAACGATGCGACAATATAAGGCACAATCACCCCGGCAAGTATCAACACCATGGCATCAATCAAGGCTACGGTAGGTGAAAACCAGTACAGCCCCGCCAGAATGATGATGGCCGAGATCAACCCTGAAATCGCCGGCGTTAAGATGCGCAGATAGAAGTTGTCGAGACTATCAATGTCTGACCGGAAACGCGTCAGAACATCCCCTTCACGGAAATCCTGCAATCGAGCAGGTGCCAGCGGAGCCACTTGCTGATAGAACCAGACGCGCAACACAGACAACAGCCGCAGTGTGGCATCGTGCGTGACCAGCCTTTCCAGATATCGCGCGAAGGTGCGTAATACGGCAAGACCGCGGATCGCGGCTGCCGGAGTAAAGAACTCCAGCGCCAGTGAGCCCACGCCAGCCAGTGCCATTGAGGTGATGAACCAACCAGACAAAGCGAGCAGCGCAACGTTGGAGATAATCACAATGACGGAGAGTAAAACGCCTATTGCCATGCGTAAACGCCATGGTCGCGCGAGGCGCAAGAGATGCCAGAGATCATTCATGAGAGCGCTCCTTTTTGCAGCCGCTCAAGCTCAGCGAATACGCCAGCCTGGTCGCGCAATGCCTGCGGAGTACCGAATTCGATCACTCGACCACGCTCCAGAACAATCACCCTGTCAGCCGTCGACGCGATTTCGGTATCGTGGGTAATAATCAAACTTGCTGTCTCGGGTAGTTGGTCACGCATTGCCACAATCATCTGCTGTGCCGTATGGCGGTCTAGTGCCACCGTCGGCTCATCGAGGATCACAATCGGGGGCGAGTTCAACACCGTACGGGCCATCGCAATACGCTGAATCTGACCACCAGATAACCCTTGCCCGCCATCTCCTACGGTGTAGTCATACCCCCCGGGCAGCGTCTGGATAAAACTTTCAGCCTGTGCCAGTTGCGTCGAGGACTCGATGGCTTCACGGCTGATATCTGGACGCGATAACAGGATATTTTCAGTAATCGAACCGGCAAACAGCGTCGGCCGCTGCGGCAGCCAGCCCAAGTGTTGCTGCCATGCGGCGAGATCCAGTGATGAAAGGTCGCAACCGTCGATAACGATGCGTCCTGAGGCTGGCGTGATAAAGCCCAGCAGTAAGCGCGATAACGTGGTTTTGCCTGCCCCGCTGCTCCCGACAATCGCCAGCGTTTCGCCACGGCGCAATGTGAAGGAGATATCCGTTACGCCGCCGCCCTCTTCATACTGATAGCTCACACCCTCGATGCTGATTTCACGCGGTTGCGCGGAGAGTAATGCTTTGCCCTGTGCAGACGCAGGCAGTTCAGCATTCAGGATCGCCAGGAACCCTTCTGTCGCGCCGATGGCATCCATACGCGCATGATAGTGCGTACCCAGATCGCGCAGTGGGCGGAAGAATTCCGGTGCCAACAACAATGCAAACAAACCGGGCAGAAAACTCATCTCGCCATAGAATAGACGGAACCCAACGTACACGGCCACCATGGCGGTGCTGATGGTGGCGAAAAACTCCAGTACCAGAGAAGAGAGGAAGGCCAGGCGCAGCACCTTCATGGTGGTTTGACGATAGCTGTCAGAAATCGCCGCAATAATGTTCGCCTGGCGGCGTGCGGCATTGGTCTGGCGCAGCGTAGTCAAACCGGCGATCACGTCAAAGAAGTGGGCACTCATTAGGCTGAGTTTATGCCACTGCTTGAGGCTCATCTTCTCCGCGCCCTTACCCACCACAATCATAAACAGCGGAACTAGCGGTGCGGTGATCAGCATGATCAGACCGGATACCCAGTCAAAAGGAAATAGCGCGACCAGAATGGCCAGCGGCACAATGCCGATGATGATTTTTTGCGGAAGAAAACCGGAGAAATAGGCTTCGATGGCTTCGACGCCCTCGCCAAGTGAGTTGGCGATGCTGCCGGTGCGTTGGTTCTGACTCCAGGCTGGGCCCAGCGCTGCAATACGGTCCAGTAACATACCGCGCAACCCTTGGCGGATACGCGCTGAAGCTTCAAAAGCAAATCCCTGACGTAATACTTCCACCCCGGCTCGCAACAACATCACGAGAGGCAGCAACCACAGGAAAGGCATCAACCCAGTAAAGCGCGTACCGTGCATGACCACTTGATTAATCAGCCAGGCAAGGAGCCAACACTGTGCAATCATCAGTATGGCATTGAGTGCCGCCATACTGATGGATAGTGAAAATAAACCGCCCGCCTGGCGACGGAGGCTCGAAAGCCACCGTTCAGCCAGCCGGGCTGCTATTCCACTAGGAGGAGGACTAGCAGACATGATGCGCTTAGTGCCCCCCGTGACCGACCAGTTTAGAAATACGGCCGCGGAATACCCAGATCTGATACCAGTTGTACATCAGCATGACCGGAACAAAACCGCCCATGGTCATGGTGAAGGTGATCATTGAAACCTGAGGACTTGCGCCATCCCAGATGGTCCATGTGCCCGGAACAATATACGGGAACATGGTGATCAGCATGCCGAAACCGAGAATCACAGCGGCAGCATTGAACCACAGCACGGCAGCGAAATCTTTGTCTTTCAGGGTGTCACGACGCACCTGCTCAATGCAGTAGAGCGCAAGCAGACCAAACAGGCCCCAGATCCAGAAGTGTGGGCCGAACCACTTAGCACGCGCCCAGTCGAACAGCACCGCACTCCACACCCAGGTAATCACAACTGCAGCAATTGCCAGCCAGAAGATTACCGCCGTCCAACGCGCGGCATCCTGACGGATTGGCTCATTTTTTTCAAAACGAGCACGGACAAACAGAACACCCGCTAACGTCATGGCGACACAGGAAGCCACACCCGTCCAGATGGAGAAGGCAGAGACAAAGCTGAACGCACCGCCGATATAGTGAGGAACGCCTTGGGTTGGGTGGTCCAGACCAAAACCTTGCAAGATGGCACCGACACTCATACCACCAAAGAAGGTCACCGCCAGACTGGCGACACCGAAAATGCCATCTGAAAATTTCTGCCAGAATGGTGACGCAAGGTGGCGGAACTCCAGCGCGACTGCGCGGGACATAATGCCCCATAACACCAGCGCCATCGGCACCATCAAATAGCTAAACGCGGAACCGTACACAAACGGGAAAGTACCGAACATGATACCCCCGGCGACGATCAGCCACGTCTCGTTGGCATCCCAGGTCCCTGCCATCGCCGCCATGATCGCGCCACGTTCATCATGGTCACGCACGAACAGCGAGAAGATCCCTGCGCCCAAGTCCGCGCCATCCAGCGCGATATATAAAAGAACGCTGATGCCAAATGCCAACCACCACGCGATGATCAGGAAATGCTGTGAAGAATTAATGTCCATGAGTGTCTCTGCTCCCCTTAAACCGGACGGATGTATTCAGGATGATCAGCGTGACCACTGGCTGGCATCTCAAGGTGCCCCAGATGTTCATGCCCTTCGCCCGGTATTTTGCTGGTCAAGTCCGGTCCGTTACGCACCACCTTCGCCAGGAACCAGATGGTTCCCGCCACGACGGCCGTTTCGAAGATGGCGAAGCCCACCAGCCAGAAGATAGCCAGACCTAAGGTCATCGCGCTCATACCATCTTCGGTGCGCATCAGGCCGTACACGATCCACGGTTGGCGTCCAATTTCACGCGTCCACCAGCCACCAATCACCGCCAGGTAAGGCAGAACCACCATAACGACTGCCAGTAACAGGAACAGCTTATTGCGTGGCGCGAGTTCAACCGTCATACGACGACGTGCCATTAACCACAGCCCCCAAACCGCAACGGCCAGAATCGCAGCTGCTGCACCGGACATCACACGGAAAGCGTAGAACGGTAAAACGACAGGCGGCTGTTCATCTTTCGCAAAGCTGTTCAAACCTTTCACCGGACCATTCCAGGTTTTGGTTTCAATCAGGCTCAGGCCGTGCGGAATATCAAGAGACCACGCCAGACCGGTGCCTTCTTTGTTTGGCCAGCCGAGGATGTGCCAGGCACTGTTAACGTTACCGTTAGCATCATAGGTGTCGTAATGACCTTCCATTGCAGCCAGCGCTGCAGGCTTATGCTCAAGAGTATCTTCACCCAAGACGTCACCCATATAAATCTGTGCCGCAGCGACCACCGCCAGTGCCACCAGCGCGTATTTCAGCGGTCTCAGGAACAGTTCAACATGGCGCTGCTTCAATACGAACCACGCACAGGTTGCCACCACAAAACAAAGCGACAGCTCAAAACTGGCCAACAGCATGTGCGGGAAAGCACTGCGCGCATTCGGGTTAAACAGTGCACCCAACCAGTCCGTGACAATGAAGATGCCATTGTGCAGCTCAACGCCCGTCGGGGTTTGCATCCACGAGTTGGCGACCAGAATCCACATGGCAGAAAGCGTTGAAGAGAGCGCAACGTTGAAGGTGGCAAAGAGGTGCATGCCACGGCTGATTTTGCCCCAGCCAAAAATCATCAGACCGATGAATCCGGCTTCATACATAAAGGCCGTAATGGTCTCGTAGCCTAAAACCTGGCCGAAGAAAGGACCGGCAGCCTGAGAGAAGCGACCATAAAGAATACCAAAGGCCATCTCCATGGTGACGCCGGTGGCGACACCCGCACCGAAGTTAACGATGAACAGCTTTTCAAAAAAGCGACACAGTCGATACCACTTCTCATCCTGCTTACGGACCCACATCAACTCTGAAAAGAACAGCAGTGCTGCCAGGCCGATGGTTAGCGGAGGAAAAATGATGTGAATAGATGAAATTAGCGCGAAGTCTATGCGCGTGATCAGCGATGTAAGATCGTTACTTAACATGACTATCTTCTTATATATGAGTGACCGTGTTAGTTAACGGCAACGCAGCGCCGTTTCTCTTGTCATACAAGTGAGATGAGCCAAGCTCAGGCATAACAAGTAGAAAAGGTGTCACACTGTCGTCTTCCACTTATCTACGATCCGCAACCGACAGTATATTTTCCAGACAGGGGTTGGCTGAAAAATATAATATCCACTGCGGTGCTTACCTCTGAATGAGCACAAATAAACAATCAACAATGTGAACTGATTGTTGGCAGGTGAAACTCACAGAAATAAGCGATGGAACATGCTCGAGATAAGAAAACTTCTGTAAATTATTCTATATTCTCACTTACACAAAGGCACCCCAATTACAGGGGTAACTTGTAACAAAAAGCTAATGGGAGTTTCCTGGTCGGGTTTTGATTGCAGTTAAATCAATGTGTTGCGAAGAGTCACACACAAGCGGATTTGGATTTTTTTATTTAATTTCAATAACATAAAATTTCATTGATATGAAACAAGTTTAGACGACTTAGATAAGTGCATGGCTAATAACAACAATAGTCATTATGCAGCATTGTTTATCTGAGTGACAAATTATTGAGACACCCACTCAACATTAATGACACAGATAATTAACAATGGATCGTTTGATATTTTTCTATAACAGCGGGTGTTAATTAATTTAACAGACAAGGAACAATTATTACCTTGTGAATTTTTCACAGTCATGTAATTAATTTATTATATACGTTAATTTAAAGACACCAATGCGCAACAATTAAGTCACACTGTGCGCACATTGATAAATGTCCCCCTCACACTCCTGCTTCCTCCGGCATCATTACTTTTCCCCATAGCCATCAGTGGAAAAAATCACAGCACAGCGCTACCTGCTTCTTTAGGGTAAATCTCCCCTACAAGGAGATAAAACATGAGCCTCTTATCTGCCGGCAATCGCCGTGACTTTCTCACTTCTGGCATCAAGTTAACCGCTGCAGGCACTTTGCTTGGCACAGGCTTAGTCAGCCGTGCGTCCGCGGCACAAACCTGTGTGCCGGAAAATCATAGTTCGATTAATGTCAGCCATTACCTGCTGCGCAATGTCCGCCTCGAAGAAGGATTCATTCGTAAGCAGGATGTCATCACCGCGACCCGTACCGGCTTATATGATGTTGAAATCAACGGTGACCGTATCGCCGCGATCCATGCCTCGGGGGTGAGCAGCCCTCTTCCGGTCTGGGATGCCGGTGGGCACATTCTGCTGCCCGCCACGCGAGATATGCACATTCATCTCGATAAAACCTTCTATGGTGAAGGCTGGCGCGCCCCGCTGCCGCGTAAAAGCGTTATCGATATGATCCATCAGGAAGAGCAGATCCTGCCGGAGCTGGTGCCAACCTCTGAGATGCGTGCGGAAAAGCTGATTGGCCTGCTGCAAGCGAAAGGCAGTACCGAAGCGCGCAGCCACTGCAACATAGACCCGATCAGCAAGCTGGAGGGTTTAGCCCATCTCCAGCAAGCCATTGCCAGTCATCGTAGCGATTTCAGTGCCAGGATTGTTGCCTTTCCTCAGCACGGCCTGTTGCGCTCACATGCCGAAGGCATGATGCGTGAGGCAATGAAGATGGGGGCTAACTATGTCGGCGGGCTGGACCCCACCAATGTGGACGGCGCGATGGAGAAGTCGCTTGATACCATGTTCAGCATCGCACTGGATTTTGCTGCCCCAATTGATATTCACCTGCATGAAACCGAACCCCACGGCGTGGCGGCGATCCGTTACATGCTGAAAACGGTGCGTGAAAATCCGCAGCTGAAAGGTAAAGTGACGATCAGCCACGCATTCGCTTTAGGCACACTCTCGGGTAAAGAGCTGGATGCGATGATTGAGGAACTGAAGGAGCAGCAGTTCAGCATTGCCACCACAGTACCGATTGGGCGCGTCATCATGCCATTGCCGCAACTGCGCGCTGCAGGGATTCCCGTGTGGTCAGGCACCGATACCATTGCCGACCACTGGCAGCCGTTTGGCAGTGGTAGCATGCTGGAAAAAGCCAACGTCTATTCACAGCTCTACCGTGGGCCAGATGAATTTTCACTGAGTCGTGCGCTGGGTATTGCCACTAATGAGGTGTTACCGCTGAACAGCCAAGGGGAGCAGCAATGGCCAAAAGCGCAGGATACGGCAACCATGATGCTGGTCGCAGCCAGTTGTTCGGCTGAAGCCGTCGCCCATGTTGCGCCAGTGGTGGCGACATTCCATAACGGTAAGCAGGTATTTGGTAGCCTTGCGAAGGTGTAATTGCAGGGAATGAAGAGAGAGATGTGACAGGTATATTCCGCCGCGCAAAATCTGCGCGGCGGAATTAAACATTAGCGGCTGACTTCGTGTCCGATTAAACCGCCGATAGCCGCGCCACCTAAAGTACCGAAGGTGCTGCCACCGGTTAATACGGCACCACCGACTGCACCGACACCTGCACCAATCGCGGTATTACGGCCACGATGCGACATACCGCAAGCGGTGACGGACAAACACACTAATGCGACAATGGCGATACTGCAGCTGCGTTTTAAAAGCATCGAAATCCTCATTACCATTATTCAATGGAATGTCATTGTTTTAATTTGATTGTTGTTAAGGCGCCAGGACATTGGCGGCTTGCACTGCTCGTCGGCGCTAATTTATGGCGAAATCGAAAACGGGGATAGGTAAAAATTCCTATTTTAAGACGGTACTGGCGAAGCGGCGAAAAGCCAGGCATTTCAGTGCCTGAGGCTCTCGTAGGCCGCGCCGTACGGTGTGGGAAGTTACTGTTCTTCGTGCGGGATATAACTGCTCTTCATTGGCGCAACCACCACGTTTACCCCGAGATCTTGCAGGCGACGCAAAATGGGAACCGGTGTGCCCTGATTAACAATCACCACATCAAACTCGCTGAGGTGAGCAAAACGGTGCAGCGCCCGGCGTTCAAATTTGGTGTTATCCATCATCAGAATGCGTTTTTGCGCGGCATCAAACATCGCGCGTTTGGTTTCCACGGTTTCAGCAGATTGGTGGAATACCGCATCATCGATAATTGCCGACATACTGACGAAAAACACATCGGCGCGCAGGCTGGCGATTTCCTCACGCGTCATCCGCCCCATAAAGGCGTTACACCAGTGATAAAACTGCCCTCCCAACCCCATCAGTGTGATGTCTCGCCCATTACGAAGCTCATTCATCAGCGTCAGTGAGTTGGTGATCACGGTAAGAGGCGCTCGGGCAGATAATAAACGCGCCATCTGCAGCACCGTGGTGGAATCATCGAGAAAAATCGCCTGCCCAGGCTCAAGATAGCTGGCGGCCACTTCGGCAATCGCCTGCTTCTCTTCCAACTGACGTGTGGCGCGATAAATATCACTGGATTCAACCAGGCTGGTTGAGGTGGCTGACACCACGCCGCGTGATTTATGCAGTAACCCGCGCTCGACCATCTCATCAATATCACGGTGCGCGGTCATCAGGCTGATGCCGAAACGCTCAGTGATATCTTCAATACGAATCGCACCTTCTGCCATAACCGCTTCTGCAATCAGCTGGCGCCGCGCCAGTTGTCGCGCCTGTCGGCTATCGCTGGGTAAGGGTTCGGCCATAAATACGTTTAGAGAAGAGTCCTGCGGGTTGTGCGCCATGTTTCGTCCGGGAAAGTGATGCAGAAATGCGGGTTCGTCATGATTACAACGCGGAAATGGGCTTTTTGCAAACAAACTGCATTTAATGCGAGGAACTCAGTGCGCATAAATGGGCACTCTACAACTCATGCCGGAACCAGGTGCGCATCATGCGCACCCAACGTTGTAGATACCGTCTTGCCAGTTACCTGGCAAGACATATTTCTGCATCGAACGGGCGGCCTGATTTCAGCACTCCATAAGCCAGCTGCAGCAGCTTTTT